>DATFAJ010000690.1:0-11546 GCA_035254745.1 Candidatus Methylomirabilota bacterium
TCCCCGGTGTCGGCGCGCGACTTCGAGTGGTCGTGGAAGCGCCAGCTCGATCCGGCGAGCGCGGCCCCGTACGCCTCGTTCCTGTACGACATCAAGAACGGCGAGGCGTTCAACAAGAAGCAGCTCCCCGACGCGAGCCAGGTCGGGGTGCGCGCGAAGGACGACTGGACGCTCGAGGTCACCCTCGAGGGCCCCCGCGGCTACTTCCCTGTGCTCGCCTCCTACCTCGCCGCGCTGCCGGCCCACCGCGGGTCGGTGGAGAAGTTCGGCGACAAATGGACGGAGGCCGGCAACATCGTCTGCAACGGGCCCTTTACGCTCGAGGCGTGGGAGCACAACAAGCAGATCGTGCTGAAGAAGAACCCCCACTACTTCGGGGCCAAGGACGTGCATCTCACGCGCGTGGTGATCCCGATCGTCCCGGTCGCCTCGGGCTCGCTCCCCTACGAGAACAACGAGCTCGACATGACCGCGCTGCAGTCGGGCGATCTCAAGCGGCTGCAGTCGGATCCGCGCATGACCAAGGACGTGTTCCGCTATCCGTTCCCCGGCACCTGGTACCTGCTGCCCCAGGTGAGCAAGCCGCCCTTCGACAACATCAAGGTCCGCAAGGCGGTGGCGCACGCCATCGACCGGGAGAACGTGGTCAAGGTGAGCCAGGGCTTCGCGATTCCGGCGTGGTCCATGATCCCGCCCGGCTTCCCGGGCGCCATCGACGACGCGGGCGTCAAGGCCATCCAGCGGTACGACAAGAAGGCCGCGCTCGACGCCCTCAAGGGGACGCCCTACGAGGGCGGCAAGAACTGGCCCAAGATCACCCTCAGCATGCGCGAGGAGGGCCTGGGGTCCAAGCCCCTGGCCGAGGCGGTGCAGGCGGTGCTGCTCGACACCCTCAACATGAAGACGGATCTGGAGGTCCTCGAGCAGCGCGTGTTCCGCGAGCGGCTCTGGAAGCAGGACCTCCAGTTCGTGTGGATCCGGTGGTTCATGGACTACCCGGACCCGCACAACGAGTACTTCGACACGTTCTACGGCAAGAAGACCACCGGCAAGCGGCAGGCCTGGGTCAACGACGCCTTCGACAAGGAGCTCGAAGCGGGCCGCGACACCCGCGACCCCAAGAAGCGGCTCGAGCACTACAAGAAGGCGGAGGAGATCATGCAGCAGGACGTCGGGTACGTGCCGGTCGCGTGGGTCGTGCGCTACGCGGCCAAGAAGCCGTGGGTGGGCGGGCTCGAGAAGAACAAGGCGGGCGAGTACGTGGTGGACGGCAACATCTACGTGGACATGCTCCAGCACATCTACATCACCGAGAAGGGCTAGCCCGAGCCTCCCGCACGCCGGCGGCGGCCGCGCTGCTCCGATCGAGCGCGGCCGCCGCCCATTCCGGTCTCGAGAATCACGCTAGCCGGACGACCGCCCGTGCGCGCTCTCGGACTGGCTCGGCAGCAGCGAGACGTGGCTGTGTACGGCCAGCCAGCGGCCGTCGCGGCGCTCCAGGTTGAAGGTGGCGCGACCGTGACGGGTGAAGGGCGTCCCATCGGGGGCGACCGCCCCGGACGACCAGGTGGCCGCGATCCAGGCCGAATCCCCCGCGCCCGCCGCGGTCGGCCCCTCCCCGAAGCGGAAGTCACTGATGCGCGGCCAGATCTGACGCCACTGCTCGCGCTCGATGTTGTCGAGGCCGTGCACCGCGGTGGCGTAGGTGCCGAAGGCCACCGCGTCGGGAGCGAAGAGGCGCCGGCCCGCCGCGAAGTCCCGCCCGCGGCACGCCGCCTCGAAGGTCCTGAGCCACTCGAGCGCTTCCGTCCGGGCGTCCGACATGGCCGGATTATCCGGCGCCGCCCGGCCTTGTCAAGGCCGGCGCGAGTCGCTATCCTCCGCCCCATGCCGTCACCCGAGACGCCGTCGGCCCTCACGCGGGACGCGCTGCGGATTCTCGCCCGCGCCCAGGGCTTGGCGCTCAGCGAGGCCGATCTCGACGTGGTCCTGCCGCTGGTCCAGGCCACGCGCGCGCTGCTGGACGAGCTGGCGGGCGCGCCGCTGGCCGACGTCGAGCCCACCTCGCTGTACCAGATGGGATAGGCGGGGGCCATGGCCGACCTCGTGTGGGCGTCGATGGGCGAGATGGCGCGGCTCGTCGCCACCAAGGTGGTCTCGCCCGTCGAGCTGATTCGGGCCCATCTCGATCGGATCGCCGCGCTCGACGGCAAGCTCCGGGCCTTCATCACCGTGATGGCCGACTCGGCGCTCGAGGCCGCCCGCGCCGCCGAGGCCGCGGTGATCCGTGGCGAGCCGATCGGCTCCCTCCACGGCGTGCCGGTCGGGCTCAAGGACCTCTACTGCACGAAGGGTGTCCGGACCACCGGCGGCTCGAGGATCCTCGGCGACTGGGTGCCCGGCGAGGACGCCACCGTGGTCACGCGGCTCGCGGCGGCGGGCGGCATCGTGCTGGGCAAGCTCAATATGCACGAGTTCGCCTATGGTCCCGAGGGCCTGAACGTCCACTATGGGACCTCCTGGAATCCGTGGGATCCGACCGTCCACCGGTTCTGCGGGGGCTCGTCGTCGGGCTCGGGCGCCGCGGTCGCGGCGGCCCTCTGCCCCGGCGCGCTCGGGTCGGACACCGGCGGATCCATCCGGATCCCGTCCTCGCTGTGCGGCCTCACCGGCATCAAGCCCACCTACGGACGGGTGAGCCGCGCGGGCGCGCTGCCGCTCGCGTGGTCCCTCGACCACGTGGGGCCCATGTGCCGGAGCGCCGCGGACTGCGCGCTCATGCTGCGGGCGATGGCGGGATACGATCCCCGCGATCCCTCCACGAGCGCGCTGCCGGTGCCGGACTACGCGGCCGCCCTGACCGGGCACGTGCGGGGGCTGCGCGTCGGGCTGCTGCGCCGCTCGTTCCTGGAATCGGCCGGCGGCCCGCAGCGGCAGGCGGTGGAGCATGCGGTCCGGACGCTCGAGGGCGAGGGGGCGTCGGTCCGCGAGGTCGCGCTCGAGCAGATGAAGTACGCGGCGGGGGCCGCGGCAGCGGTGATCTCGGTCGAGGCCTACGCCTACCACGAGCCCTGGCTCAAGACGCGCGGCGCGGACTACGGCGGCGACGTGCGCGAGCGCCTGCTGCCCGGCGCGTTCGTCTCGGGCGCGGACTACCTCCGCGGCCAGCGGGTCCGGGGCCTCATCCGCGCGGAGATGGACCGGGTGCTGGGGGACGTGGACGTGCTGATCGCGCCGACCCTGCCCGTCGCGGCGCCGCCGGTCGGCGCGCGGGACGTGGACATCGACGGGCGGCCTCACCCGATGCGCGCGGCCCTGATCCGCTACACGCGGCCCTTCAACGTGAGCGGCCACCCGGCCGCCTCGGTGCCCTGCGGGTTCACCGCCGACGGCCTGCCCATCGGGATGCAGGTGATCGGGCGCTCCTTCGACGAGGCCACCGTGCTGCGGGTCGCCGACGCCTATCAGCGCGTGACCGACTGGCACACGCGCCGGCCGCCGCTCGGGAGCTGAGCCGGGGCCGGCGCCTGAACGCCGGGTAGCGCGGTGGACGAGCCGGACCCCGTCATCCTGCCGATCGAGGACTCCCTCGATCTCCACGCGTTCGCTCCGCGCGACGTGCCCTCGGTGGTGGACGAGTACCTGCGGCAGGCCGCGGCCCGCGGCTTCCGCGAGGTGCGCGTGATCCACGGCAAGGGCACGGGAACCCAGCGGGCCGTCGTCCGCCGCGTGCTCGCCTCACACCCGGCGGTGGAGCGCTTCTTCGACGGGCCGCCCGAGCGGGGCGGGTGGGGCGCGACGGTGGCGGTGCTGAAGGGCTAGTCCCGGTCGGCGCGCAGCAGGAGCATCCGATCGGTGAACGAGACGATCCGGCCGCCCTCGATGTGGAAGTCGAAGGCCTCCCGGCAGCGCGCGGGCGCCGCGAGCACGAAGGCCTCGAGTTCCGCCTTCGCGGCGGCGGTCATGCGTGAGCGGCGCGTCCAGTCGTCCCAGGCGCGGACCTTCGACATCCCGCCCTCGTCGATCACGGTGAGGCCCGCGGCGCGCAGGAACGCGGTCCACTCGAGGTGACGGAAGGCGCGCACGTGGCTCGGGTCGCGCCGCCGCTCGACCTCCAGGATGAAAGCGGAGGCTTCTTCGTCGTCGTGGCCCTGGATGTCCTCGACCAGGAACGAGCCCCCGGGCCGGAGCACGCGGGCCACCTGCCGGAGCGCGGGCAGCAGGGCCGGGAAGTGGTGGGCCGCGGTGCGGCAGGTGACGGTGCCGAAGGTCCCGTCGCGGAACGGGAGGGCCTCGACGTCGGCGCCGAGGAAGCGCACCCCCTCCGCGCCCTCGGCGGTCACGAACTCGCGGGCGGCCCGGACCATCGGCAGCGTGACGTCGATCGCCACCACGCTCGGGGTGAAGCGCGCGAAGGCCAGGGCGGTGTGGCCGCCGCCGGTGGCGATGTCGAGGACCCGTGCCGCCCCGCGCTTCTTGCCCCAGGCGATGAGCTGCTCCAGGTCGGGCCCGCCCGCGTGGCCCGGGCTCTTGACGTACGCGGCGGCGCTCGGCCCGAACTGGGCCTGTACCCGCGCCTGCTGACTCTCGCTCATGTCGCCGTGCGCGCGGTCAGGAGGGGTGACGCTGGGAGAGATGACGCAGGAGGAACTCGGAGTCGAGCGGGGTGAGATCGAAGCGGCGCCCGGCCTCGTCGATCAACCGGGTGCGATCGGCCCTGGGGTCGTCGTGCAGCTGCTCGTCGATCCACTTCACCGCCTGTTTGATGGGGGCTTCGCCTGCGCTCATGGCCTTGCCGTCCTCTCTCGGGTCACAGGTCGCGGACTACCCGGCGGGCGCGGTCCACGTTCCGCTTGAAGATGTCGAAGGAGTTGTCCATCGCGGGCTTGCGGCCCTGCCCGCGGTCGAGGGTGAAGCAGGAGAAGGTGATGTCGTGGGCGAGCGGGAAGTCCCGGTAGAGCTGCCCGGCCACCTTCTGCGGATTCTCCGAGCGGGTGATCTCGAAGTCCTCGAGCGCGCGCAGCGGGGGCATGCGCTCGCCATGCTTGGTGCGCACCCACTTCATGGTGCCGCCCAGCAGGTAGGAGAGGAACAGGCAGTCCACCAGCATCGACTCGGTCCACGGGATCGCCTTCTGGTAGCCGGCCACGAAGCGCGCGCCGGTCGCGAGCAGGAAGTTCCGCGCGGTGTCGGGGGTGACGAAGTCGCAGGCCCCGAAGATGTAGCCGGTGCCGGTGCTCGGACGGCAGTGATCGACGAGGGTCTCGAGCCGGATCACCTTGTCCCCGATGCCCACCAGCTTGCGCCGCTGGCCGTGGGAGGCGATGTAGCAGACCTGGAAGGAGCGGCGGCGCCGGCGGACCTCCTCGAGCAGCAGGCCCAGGTCGTAGCTCGAGTAGAAGCGACGATAGACCAGGTTGACCCGGATCCCTTCCCACGCGAGCGACTGGCGGATGGCCTTGAGGTAGGGGAGGACCGACGGCTCGTCGTCCAGCAGACGGCCCTTCTTGTTCCACATCGACTCCAGCACCACCACTCCCGGCATCGCTCGGCCCTCTTGCAGCCGTTGGCCCCATCAGCGCGATCAGGCGGTCATCCGGCGCTCCTCACTCACCCTGGGAAGCCCAGGGAGCCCTGGGCGCGCCATGATAACACGGGGTAGCGGCCCGCAATATTGGATGGGTTTGGAATCATCCAATTGGAGGTTTACACGTATATAATTGTCACGATAATGGCCGGTACAAGGGAGCCATCGGGAGCCATGCGGATCGCACTCGACAGGGGGGCCGGGCGGACGGGTAAGGCCCCGCTTTCTCGACAAATCCAGCTGCACTTCGAGCGGCTGATCAGCCAGGGGCTCCTCGGCTCCGGGGTCAAGCTGCCCGCCACCCGGGAGCTGGCCCACGAGCTGGGGGTCAACCGTACGACGGTGGCGCTGGCCTACGACGAGCTGGTGGCCGGGGGCTGGGCGCGTGCCCACGTCGGCCAGGGCACCTTCGTCGCCGACCGCGTGCCCGCGGCCGCGGGCACGCCCCGGGCGGCTGCGCCGCGGCTCGACTGGACGGGCTTCCTGTCGAAGGGCGCCCAGGTCATCGCCGCCGACACCCGCCGTCGGCGCAGCTACAGCCAGGTGCCGCGGCCCGGCCCGGGCGCGATCTCGTTCGCCGGCGGCATGCCGGACAGCGGGCTCTTTCCCACCGACGCCTTCCGGCGGGTGCTCAACCGGGTGATCCGCGAGGAAGGCCCCGAGCTGCTGCAGTACTACCCGCCGCGCGGTTACCCGCCGCTGCGGGAGTTCCTGTCCGGCTACCTCCTCCGCTTCGGCCTGGAAGCCCGCCCGGAGGAGATCCTGATCGTCAACGGCTCGCAGCAGGGCTTCGACCTGGTCGCACGCACGCTGCTCGACCCGGGCGACTTCGTGGCCATCGAGGAGCCGTCCTATCCCCGCGCGATGCAGGTCTTCCGGGCCTTCGGGGCCCAGCTCCTGCCGGTGCCGATGGTGAGCGGAGGGCTCGATCCGGAACACCTCGATCGGCTGCTCGAGCGGCAGTCCCCCAAGCTGCTCTACTGCCAGCCGAGCGCGCACAACCCGACCGGCCTCACCATGCGCGACGAGACCCGCAAGCGGCTGCTCGAGGTCGCGTCGCGCCATCGCCTCCCGATAATGGAGGACGGCTTCGACGGCAGCCTGTTCTTCGGGCCGCGGCCGCCCGCGCCGCTCAAGGCCCTCGACGTGTCGGGCCTCGTGATCTACGTGGGCACGTTCTCCAAGATCCTCTTCCCGGGGCTGCGCCTCGGGTGGATCGTGGCCGCCCCGGAATTGATCGAGCGCCTGGAAGTCGCCAAGGAGCTGGCCGACATCCACACGAGCCCCCTCATCCAGGCCGCGGTCTACCACTTCTGCCGGCAGCGGCTGCTGGACCGTCACCAGGCCAAGGTGCTGCGCGAGTACGGTCGTCGCCGCACCGCCCTGCTGCAGGCCCTGGCGAAGCGCATGCCGCCGGGGGTGACGTGGACCGATCACGAGGGCGGCTTCTCGCTGCTGCTCACCCTGCCGCCCGGCATGGACGCCTCCCTGCTGCTCGAGCGGGCCGCGCCGCGCGGGGTCGTCTTCACTCCCGGCAACGCGTTCTTCGTGGACGGGGGCGGGGAGCGGATGCTGCGCCTGTCCTTCTCCGCGCTGCCGCTCTCCCAGATCGACGAGGGCATCCGGCGCCTGGCCGAGATCATTCACGACGTGCAGCGTCAGCCGGAGCCGGCCGCGATGGCCGCGCTGCCGGGCGTGCCGCTCGTCTAGGAGACTGCTCGTGAACTTCCACACCCTGGCCGCGCGCGGAGGACGCGACGTGCCCTCCGCGAGCCGGCCGCTGACCGCGCCGATCTACCAGACCAACGTGTACGTCTTCGAGGACATGGACACGGTGGAGTCGGTGTGGGAGAGCAAGAAGCCGGGCTTCGTGTACGGCCGCTACGGCACCGGCAACCACGCCATGCTCGAGGACCTGGTGGCCGCCCTCGAGGGGGCCGAGGCCGCGGTGGCGTGCGCCTCCGGGATGGGGGCCACCACCGCGCTCCTGCTCGGGCTCTTCCAGGCCGGCGATCATCTGGTGTCCGCGCGCGATCTCTACGGCTCCACCGCCGCGTTCCTCGCCGACGAAGGCCGGCGGCTCGGCATCGAGACCGACTTCGTCGACGCCACCGACCCGGCCGCCATCTTGCGGGCCCTGCGGCCGACCACGCGCGCGGTGTTCGTGGAGGCGCTCTCCAACCCACTGCTGCGGCTCGTCGACGTGCCCGCGCTCGCCCCCGAGCTCGCGCGCCGGGGCATCGACCTGATCGTGGACGCTTCCATGACCTCGCCGGCGGTGTTCCGCCCGATCGAGCACGGGGCCACCGTCGTCATGCACAGCCTGACCAAGTTCATCTCGGGCCACGGCGACGTCACCGGCGGGCTCGTGGCCGGGCGGGCCGAGCCGATGGCGCGCGTCCGCAACGCGATGATCCGCGCCGGCACCAACCTGGGCCCGTTCGACGCGTGGCTCGCCACCCGCGGCGCCCGCACCCTCGCGGTGCGGATGGAGCGGCAGTGTGCCACCGCGCTCGCCCTCGCCCAGGGCCTGGAGCGGCTGGCCGCGGTGTCGCGGGTCTACTACCCCGGGCTGGCCTCGCACCCGCAGCACGCGCTCGCCCGCCGCCTCATGCCGCGGCTGCAGGGGGCGATGGTCTCGTTCGACGTGCGCGGGGGGGCGCCCGCGGTGGAGCGCTTCATGAAGCGGGCCCGCCTGCTCGAGTTCGCCCCGAGCTTCGGCGACGTGGCCACCACCTGGACCTATCCGGCCCGCACCTCGCACCGGCGCGTCTCCGACGAGACCAAGGCCGAGATGGGCATAGGGGCCGGGCTGGTCAGGGTGTCGGTCGGCCTCGAGGATCCGGCAGAGCTCCAGGCCGACCTGGAGGCGGCGCTGGCATGAGCGCGGTGGGCCTGATGTCGGAGACGACGCTGGTGCGGCCGGTGACGCTCGAGGGCCGGTTCGTCCGGCTCGAGCCCCTGACCCCGGCGCACGCGGGCGCGCTCCTCGCGGCCGCCTCCGGCTCCCGCGAGACCTACGGTCTCACCCTGGTCCCGGGCAGCGCGGCGGAGACCGCGGCCTACATCGAGACCGCACTCGCCGAGCAGCGGGCCAACCGCTCGCTGCCGTTCGCCACCGTCGATCGCACGAGCGGGTGCGTGATCGGCTCCACCCGCTTCCTCAACATCGAGTTCTGGACGTGGCCCGCGGGCAATCGCCACCAGCGGGGCCCGGAGCGCCCCGACGTGGTGGAGATCGGCGCGACGTGGCTGGCCGCCTCCGCGCAGCGCACGCCGATCAACACGGAGGCGAAGCTCCTGATGCTCACGCACGCCTTCGACCACTGGCGCGTCCATCGCGTGAGCCTGATGACCGACGCGCGCAACCAGCGCTCGCGCCAGGCGATCCTTCGACTGGGCGCCCGCTTCGATGGAATCTTGCGGTCGGCGCGACCCGCGAGCGACGGGGCCATTCGCGACACCGCCGCCTTCTCGATCCTGGAGGCGGAGTGGCCGGCGGTGCGGGCCAATCTCGAGGCACGACTCACGCAGTGATCCGATCCAACCCGAAAAGGAGACCCTGACATGGAGAGCGGAACGCCGAGACTGAAGGTGGGGCTGGCCGAGATGCTGAAGGGCGGCGTCATCATGGACGTCACCAACGCCGAGCAGGCCAAGATCGCGGAGGACGCGGGCGCGGTCGCGGTGATGGCGCTGGAGCGGGTGCCGTCCGACATCCGCAAGGAGGGCGGGGTGGCCCGCATGTCGCCGGTCACCAAGATCAAGGAGATCCAGAAGGCGGTCACGATCCCGGTGATGGCCAAGTGCCGCATCGGCCACTTCGTGGAGGCGCAGATCCTCGAGTCGCTCGGGGTCGACTTCATCGACGAGTCCGAGGTGCTGACCCCGGCCGACGAGCACTTCCACGTGGACAAGTTCGCCTTCAAGGTCCCCTTCGTCTGCGGATCGCGCGACCTGGGCGAGTGCCTGCGGCGCATCGGCGAGGGCGCGGCCATGATGCGGACCAAGGGCGAGGCCGGCTCCGGCAACATCGTGGAGGCGGTGCGGCACATGCGCGCGGTGACCTCCGGCATCCGCCGGCTCACCATGCTGGGCCCCGAGGAGCTGATGACCGAGGCCAAGAACCTGGGCGCGCCCTACGATCTCGTGCGGTGGGTGGCCAAGAGCGGGCACCTGCCGGTGCCGAACTTCTCCGCGGGCGGCATCGCCACCCCGGCCGATGCGGCGCTGATGATGCAGCTCGGCGCCGAGGCGGTGTTCGTGGGCTCGGGCATCTTCAAGTCGTCCGACCCGTCGGTGCGGGCCAAGGCCATCGTCCAGGCGACGACCCACTTCAAGGACCCCGACGTGCTGGCCAAGGTCTCGGAGGGGCTCGGCGACGCCATGCCCGGCATCGAGACCTCGAAGCTGAAGGAGTCCGATCTCCTGCAGACCAGGGGCTGGTAGCTGGCCGGGCACCCGATGAGTCCCGATCTCCATCAGCTCCCAGCAAACCTGCCGGTGCCGGTCGACGATGGTGCCTGCGACCACCTTCCGGGGGCGCAGGTGCCGTCCGTCCGGCTGCAGTCGACGTCCGGCGGGTGGGTGGACCTGGCGGAGATCGCGGCCCGGCCCGCGGTGCTCTTTTTCTATCCGCGGACCGGTGAGCCCGGCCGGGCGGCCGGGCCCGAGTGGGACGCCATCCCCGGCGCACGCGGCTGCACACCGCAGAGCTGCGGGTTTCGCGATCTGTACCGGGAGTTCGTCGCGCTGGGCGTGGCGGTCTTCGGGGTCGGCACCCAGGAGACCACCTACCAGCGGGAGTTCGTCGAGCGCAACCACGTGCCGTTCGAGCTGCTGAGCGACCGCGACCTCGCGCTGACCCGCGCGCTGCGGCTGCCGACGTTCGAGTATCCGGCGACCCGGGGCGGGCCGCCCACCCTGATCCGACGCATGGCCTGGTTCGTGGACCGGGGGAGCATCGAGCGCATCTGGTATCCGGTGTTCCCGCCCGACCGCAACGCGGAGACCGTGCTGGCGTGGCTCCGTGAGCGGTCCCGGCTGCTGTCCATCGACCACGGAGAGGTGAGGCTCGCGTGAGGATCGGCGTCCTGGCCCTGCAGGGAGACTTCGACATGCACCGGAAGGCCCTCGACCGCGTCGGGGTGGCCTCCGCGGAAGTGCGCATGCCGCGCCAGCTCGACGAGGTCTCCGGGCTGATCATGCCCGGCGGGGAGAGCACCACGCTGCTCAAGCTCATGGACGCCTGGGACTTCGTCCCGGCGCTCGAGAAGTTCCACGCGGCCGGCAAGCCCATCTTCGGCACCTGCGCGGGCATGATCCTGCTCGCCCGGGAGGTGCTGAGCCCGGCCCAGTTCTCCCTCGGCCTGATCGACATCACGGTCGAGCGCAACGCCTACGGTCGCCAAAAGGAGTCCTTCGAGACGGTCGGCTCGGCCGATCTCGGGCAGGGCCCCCGCCCGCTCAAGATGGTCTTCATCCGGGCTCCGCGCATCCGCCGGCTCGGCCCGGCGGTGACCCCGCTGGCCGAGCACCGCGGCGAGTGCGTGATGGCCCGGCAGGGGACCGTGGTGGTCGGCGCCTTCCATCCCGAGCTCACCGACGAGGTCGTCGTCCACGAGTACTTCGCCGGGATGGTGCGCGCCGCCGGCGGCTAGGCTTCCGGCTCGGCCCCCAGCAGCTCGACCGGGTCGCCCACCGCGATCCGCCCTCCGCTCACCACGTCGCAATCGAGCGCCATCAGCCCCCCGAACTCGGACACGATCCGCCGGAGCACCGACAGGTCCTGGACCTGGGTGTCGGGGTCGTAGGTGGTCATGACACAGCGCGCCCGCAGCTTCGCGACCGAGACGATCGCCTCGCCGATCCGGAGGCGCTTGCCGGGCCAGCCCCGCTCGGCCAGCCCGTCCACGTCGCCGATCACGATGTTCGGCCGCAGCCGCCGGTGGTCGACCCC
>DATFAJ010000691.1:0-8405 GCA_035254745.1 Candidatus Methylomirabilota bacterium
CGCGCCCGACAGCGCCGCCGCCGGGATCGCCTCCCCGGAGAACTCGCGCGTGGACCCGCGCCGGGCGATCGTCTCCCCGAGCGCCCGGCCGGCGTCCACCCGCGGTGTTCCGCGCGGGGTCGGGTCCAGGCCCCCGGCCTCGCGCCAGTCGGCGACCGCTGGCTCGGAGTCGAGGGAGGAGTCGTCGTAGGCCTGGCGCAGCAGCGGGTAGTCGACCTCGCGCGGGGAGAGCGGGACCACGTCGAGGTCGAGCGGGGTCACGACCGGAGACGCGGGCGCGGAAGGCCCCTCGGCCCCGATCGGCGCGATGACCAGCGCGCCTTCCTTGCCCGCGTCGAGCCCGAGCAGGCCGTTGACCTGGGCGTCCACGAAGCCGGTGAGCAGGCGGGCCGGCAGGTCGAACGCCCGCGTTGCGGCCAGGACTTGGCTCAGCATCGTGCCTGCGTCCCAGAAGAGATGCCGGTAGCCGCGCGCCTGGTACTTCCAGGTATTGCGCCAGTAGATCGCGGAGAGGACGAGGGACGCCGGCTGCGCGGCCACCGCGTCGTCCGCCGCGGCCAGGGCGAGGGCCCCGCGCCAGTCCCCGGCCCGGAGGCATCGCAGGCTGAAGTCGCCCGGGTTGAAGTGATAGACCCCGGCCGGGAGCCCCTCCACCGCCCCCGCGACCACGTAGACCTCGGTCTGGTAGAGCGCGCCGGTGGAGGCGGCGGCGCGGAAGTGCACCTGGCCGCCCCCCGGGTAGGTCTTCACGCGAGTGACCCCGGCGGAGTAGAAGAGCACCGCCGCGAGCCGGTCGAGGTCGAGCGGGGCCGCGCGGGTGATGGGCGCGCAAGGGCCGATCGCGGCGAAGGTGTCCATCGCGAGCGCGGGCAGCGCGGTGGGGAGCCGCCGCGGCTCGAGCGCCGGGTAGATCTTGAACGGAAGCGGCTTGGTCTCCCAGTCGAGCACGTGGCCGCTGCCGCGCACCGACTCCGGCGAGTGCGCGGTGCGCTCGTGGTACTGCCGGGCGCTGGCGATGTCGCGGTTGGCGGAGATGACCGAGGTGCTTACGTGAAGTGGTAGGGCGGGCGGACGACCCCGCGCTCGGTGATGATCGCGGTGATCAGGTCCGCGGGGGTGACGTCGAAGGCCGGGTTGAACACCGGCGACGCCGCCGGCGCGGTCTGGCGCCCGGCCACCCCCCGCACCTCGGCCGCGTCGCGCTCCTCGATCACGATCGAGGCGCCGCTCGGGATCGAGGGGTCGATCGTCGAGCACGGCGCGGCCACGTAGAACGGAATGCGATGGTGGCGCGCCAGCACCGCCACCGAGTAGGTCCCGATCTTGTTCGCGGTGTCGCCGTTGGCCGCGATGCGGTCGGCGCCGGTCACGACCAGGTCCACCTCCCCGCGCTGCATCACGAAGCCGGCCGCGACGTCGGAGATCAGCCGGTGGGGGATGCCCTCCTTGGCCAGCTCCCACGCGGTGAGCCGCGAGCCCTGCATGACCGGCCGCGTCTCGTCGACCCACACCAGCGCGAGGCGGCCGCGCTCGTGGGCGGCCCGGATCACGCCGACCGCGGTGCCGTAGCCCGCGGTGGCCAGCGCACCCGCGTTGCAGTGGGTGAGCAGGCGCGCGCCCTCGGGCACGAGCGCGGCGCCGTGGGCGCCCATCGCGCGGTTGGCCGCGAGATCCTCGGCCAGGATGGCCTGAGCCTCCGCGAGCAGCCGGTCCCCGAGCGCGGCCACCGGCAGATCCGGGCTCGCCAGGGCGGTGCGCCGCATCCGGTCGAGCGCCCAGAACAGGTTGACCGCGGTGGGGCGCGTCGCGGCCAGGCCCTTGATCGCGTCCTCCAGGTCCGCGAGCAGCGCGGAGCGGTCGGCCGCCCTGCTGGCGCGCGCGGCGAGCACGACGCCGAACGCGGCGGCCACCCCGATCGCGGGCGCGCCGCGGACCACCAGGCTGCGGATGGCGAGCGCGACCTCGGGCCAGCTCGCGCAGGCGCGCTCCACCTCCTCGGTGGGCAGCCGGGTCTGGTCGATCAGGACCAGCCGGCCGTCCTGCCAGCGGACCGGGGCGATCATCGGGGGAACCGAACCCTTCAACCTGCCCTCTCCCCAGGGGGGAGAGGGAGAGAGAGGCGGGAGCGGACGTCGGACGGGGAGAGGCGCTCGACGCGGAAGAGCTTGTCGCGGGAGGCCGCGCCGCGCACCAGCGCGATCCGCGAGGGGGCGATGCCGAGCGCGTCGGCCAGCAGGGCGGTCACCGCGTGATTGGCCTGTCCGTCGGCGGGGGGCGCGGTCACCCGGACCCGCAGGGCGTCTCCCTGCCAGCCCAGGATCTCGTTGCGTCGGGCCCCGGGCTTCACCCGGACGTGGAGCAGCGGCGGCTCGGACCTAGCCGCCGTCGCCCTGGTTGGCATCCGCCTCGAGGTCCTGGTCCAGCAGCCGCTGGTACATGTCGACGGTGGCCCGCAGGGACTCCGCGAGCTGGCGCCGCGTCCGCTTGAGCTGGCTGATCTGGGCCTGGATGGCGCCCTCGGCGGTGCGGGCGGCCTCGATGGTCTTCTCGCCCTGCATCTCGGCTTCCTTGATCAGGAGCTGGGCCTCGCGCCGGGCATTGTCCTTCATCTCCTCGACCATGCGCTGGGTGGTCACCAGGGTCTCCTGCAGCATCCGCTCGCGCTGCTCGAGCCCGCGGGTGCGCTCCTCGGCCGCCTGCAGGTGCTCCTTCAGGAGCGTGTTCTCCTTGAGGAGCGCCTCGTAGTCGGCGGCGAGGTCCTCGAGGAAGGTGTCCACCTCCTGGACGTCGAAGCCACGGAACATCCGGACGGTGAACTGCTGCTGGCGAATATCCATGGGCGTGATACGCACGGCGACCTCCTCAGTACATCGCTCGGAGCAGGCCGGGCAGGATCACCCGCTCCACGAACTGGATGGCCAGGATGACGATCAGCGGGGAGAAGTCGAGCCCCCCGGTCTTCCACGGCGGCAGGAAGCGACGCACCGGCGCCAGCACCGGCTCGGTGACCTGCCGCAGGAACATCACGATGGGGTTGCGGGGATCGGGGCTGACCCAGGTGATGAGGGCCGCCGCGATGATCACCCACGAGTAGAGCCCGAGCAGCCAGCCGAGAAAGCCGATGAGCTCCGGCACTAGCGCTTGCCTCCGAGCTCGCGCGAGCGGAGCGTCGCCCGCTCGACCGCGCCGATGAAGGTCCGCCGCACCCCGCCCTCTTCCAGCGCCGCGATGCCGGCGATGGTGGTCCCGCCCGGCGAGGACACCATGTCCTTGAGCTGCCCCGGGTGCATCCCGGTCTCCAGTATCAGGCGCGCCGAGCCGAGGACGGTCTGCGCGGCCAGGATCATCGCGGTGGCGCGGTCGAGCCCCATCTTCACGCCGCCGTCGGCGAGCGACTCGACGACGATGGCCACGTAGGCGGGACCCGAGCCGGAGAGCCCGGTGACCGCATCGAGCGCGTCCTCGTCGAGCACCACCGCACGCCCCACCGCCCCGAACAGCTCCTGGGCCAGATCCAGATCGCCGGCCTCGAGCCCCTCGGCCCGCGCGATCGCGGTCACGCCCTCGAGCACGAGCGCGGGCGTGTTCGGCATCACCCGGATCAGGCGCGCGGGCTTGCCGAGATGCTCGCGCAGCGCGGCCACCGGCACCCCGGCCGCCACCGAGATCAGGAGCCGGCCGCGGTCCACCGCGCCCGCGATCTCCCGCAGCACCGCACCCATGATCTGCGGCTTCACGGCCAGGATGACCACGTCGGACTGGGCGACCAGGTCGCGGTTCGAGGCGGCCGCGCGGATCCCGTACCGGTCCGCGAGCTGCTGGAGGCGGTCGGCGCGCACGTCGGTGGCCGCGAGCGAGGACGCGGGCACGAGGCCGGTCTGGAGCAGGCCCTTGATGATGGCCTCGCCCATGTTCCCCGCCCCCAGGAACCCGACCTTCTTGTCCTTGATGCTCACCGCGTCCGCTCCTGTCCGCCGCCCGGGTGGGGGGAGACTCCGTGCGGGGCCCGCGCGCCGAAGATCGCGGTGCCCACTCGCACCATGGTCGCACCCTCCTCGATCGCCACCTCGTAGTCGGCGCTCATGCCCATCGAGCAGTGCTCGAGGCCGAGCTCGTCGCGCAGCTCGCGCAGCCGCCGGAAGTACGGGCGCGCCTGCTCGGCCTGCTCGGTCGCCGGCGGGATCGCCATGAGCCCGCGCACCGCCAAGCCCGGCAGCCCGACCACCGCGTCGTGCAGGCGCTTCAGCTCGGCGGGAGCGACGCCGCCCTTCTGCGGCTCGTCCCCGAGGTTCACCTGGAGCAGCACGTTGAGCCTCCGCCCGCCGCCGTGCGCGCGCCGCGACAGCTCCTGCGCCAACTCCAGCCGATCCACCGAGTGGATCCAGTCGAACAGCCGCGCGGCGTCCTTCGCCTTGTTCGTCTGGAGCGACCCGATCAGGTGCCAGGGCACCGGGCGCCCGAGCGCCTCGATCTTCTCCTTCGCCTCCTGGACGCGATTCTCTCCGAGCGCGGCGACGCCCGCGGCGATCGCCAGCCGCACGCGCTCGACGTCCATGGTCTTGGAGACCGCGATGAGCAGCACGTGGTCGGGGGAGCGACCGGCCCGCGCGCACGCCCGCGCGACGGCCTCCTGGACCCGCCCGAGGTTGGCGCGCAAATCCAGCATGAGTGGGGGCGATTCTAGCACGCCCGCCCGCGGCCGTCAGGGCCCGCGGGCAGCGCCGCCACCGCCACCAGGCGCCCGGCCCCGCGCTCGCGCCGGTAGGAGAAGAGCAGGTCGGGCCGGCAGCCGGTGCAGAGCCCCAGCAGATCAATGCGTTCCGGCGAGACTCCCGCCGCGGCGAGCTGGTCCCGGTTGGCCCGCCAGAGGTCGAGCATCCACTTGCCCGGGCCCTTGGGCGTCACCCAGGGCTCCCACGCTCCCGGGAAGGCCGCCTCCAGGCGCTCGAGCACCGGGGCGTCCACCTCGTAGCAGCAGGGCCCGATCGAGGGGCCGATGGCGACCACGAGGTCGCCCGGCGCGCTACCGGCCGCGACCAGGGCCGAGACGGCGGCGCGGGTGACTGACTGCGCCGTGCCCCGCCAGCCCGCGTGCACCGCGGCCAGTCGGGAAGCCAACGGGTCGTAGACCACGATCGGGAGGCAGTCCGCGGTCGAGATGCAGAGCGGCACCCCGGCCCGGCCGGTGCTGAGCGCGTCCGCGTGGCCGGCGAAGCCGCCACGTTCCACCCGGATCAGGTCGGCGCCGTGCACCTGCCGCGCGAAGGCGGGCTCGCCGGCCAGGCCGTGGGCGGCCAGGAGGGGGCGCGCCTCGGGTCCGATCGGGGAGCGGGACTCGGTGGGGCGCGCGACGCCCGGGAAGTGTCGCGTGGTGAACAGGTGCGGCAGCCCGTGCTGCTCGAGGAGCCGGGAGGTGACGAAGAGCGGGAGATCGGCGGGCTCGCGCGGGGCGCGGGAGGTCACCCGGATATTCTCTCACGGCCGGGGGTATGCTGGCCCGGTGAGCGACAGCGGCGCCTACAACGACGCGCGTGTCCGCGCGGCGAACGACCGGCCGCCCGCTCCCGGCGGCGACTACGTCCTCTACTGGATGCAGACGGCGCGGCGCCTGCACCGCAGCCACGCTCTCGATCACGCGCTCCGCGAGGCCCGGCGGCTCGGCAAGCCCCTCGCGGTCTACGAGGGCCTCCGCCTGGACTACCCGTGGGCGAGCGCGCGACTGCACCGCTTCGTGCTCGAGGGCATGCAGGCCAACGCGGCCGCCGCGGAGCGGCTCGGGCTCGCCTACTGGCCCTACGTCGAGCGCGAGCCCAGACACGGCCGCGGGCTCCTCGCGAGACTGGCCGCGCGCGCCGCGCTGGTGGTCACCGACGACTTCCCCGCCTTCATCGTGCCGGACCAGACCGCCGCTCTCGCGGCGCGTGCACCGGTCGCGGTGGTCGCGGTCGAGGGCAACAGCGTCGTCCCGGTGAGCCGACTCGGCCCGACGGTGTCGGCGGCTGCACACCTACGCCCGCGTCTGCACCGCGCGTTCGGCGAGGCGTGGGAGCACCGCGCCGCGGTGCGGCCGCGCGTCCCGCCCGGCGCGAAGGCGCCCGCGCCGCCGTTCGAGCCGGCGGACCTGCGCGACCTCGACGGCCTACTCGCCCGGCTCCCGGTCGACCGGAGCGTGCCGCCGGTCGCGTCGATGCCGGGCGGTGAGCCGGCCGCGCGCCGGCGCCTCGCGGAGTTCGTCGCCCACCGGCTGCGCGGCACCGCGGAGCGGCGCTCGCATCCGGCTCCGCCCGCCGCGGGCCACCAGAGCGGGCTCGGCCCGTATCTCCACTTCGGCCACATCGCCATCGAGGAGGTGGTGGAGCGCGTCCTCGCGAGCACCGGCGACTGGAGCCCCGCGGTGCTCGACGCGCACGCGGTGGGCCGGCGCGAGGGCTTCTTCTGCCGCGACGCCGACGTCAACGCCTTCCTCGACGAGGCCATCACGTGGCGCGACCTCGGGCTGCACTGGCACTGGACGCGCCGACGCGACACCGCGAGCCTCGAGCGCGCGCTGCCGGCCTGGGCGCGGACGACGCTCGGCGCGCACGCGGGTGACCGCCGGGCCTTCACCTACTCCCGGGAGGAGTGGGAGGCCGGCCGCACCCACGATCCGCTCTGGAACGCGGCCCAGCGCGAGCTGGTGGCGACCGGCACCATCCACAACTACATGCGGATGCTCTGGGGCAAGAAGGTGCTGGAGTGGTCCCGCACGCCCGAGGAGGCCTACGCGACGCTCGAGCACCTGAACAACAAGTACGCGCTCGACGGACGCGACCCGAACTCCTACACCGGCATCCTCTGGTGCTTCGGCCTCTTCGACCGGCCCTGGGCCCCCGAGCGAGCCGTCTACGGCTCGGTGCGCTACATGTCCTCCGAGAACACCGCGAAGAAGTTCAAGCTCGGCCCCTACCTCGACTACATCGCCTCCCTCCCCGTCCCACCCTCTCCCCGTCGGGGGGAGAGGGTGGGGTGAGGGGGAAGCTTGGTGAGACCGTCCGCGAACTTCTAGTCGGCCTGCCGGCGCAGGAAGGCCGGAACGTCCAGGTCCTCCTCGGCCGGCTCCTCGCCTTCCGCGCGCAGGTCGGCGATGCGCCGCCGCCAGTCCTTGGAAGGCTGCGGGTTCCGCGGGCCGGAAGGAATCGGCACGACCTTGGGGCCGGGCAGCGAGGCCTCCTTGCGCTCGGTGAAGCCGGTGGCGATGACCGTGATGCGCACCTCGTCGGTCAGGCTCTCGTCGAGCACCGCGCCGAAGATGATGTTGGCCTCCTCGTGCGCGGCCTCCTGCACGATACGGGCCGCCTCCTCCACTTCATGGATCGAGAGGTCGGGGCCGCCGGTGAAGTTGATCAGGATGCCGCGGGCCCCCTCGATCGAGGTCTCGTCCAGCAGCGGGCTCGCCACCGCCTTCTGGGCCGCGTCGAGCGCGCGGTGCTCGCCCTTGCCGACGCCGGTCCCCATGAGCGCCATGCCCATGCCGGACATGATCGTGCGCACGTCGGCGAAGTCGAGGTTGATCAGGCCCGGCACCAGGATCAGGTCCGAGATGCCCTGCACCGCCTGCAGCAGCACGGTGTCGGCGACCTTGAAGGCCTCCAGCAGTGGGGTGCCGCGGTCGACCACCGCGAGCAGCCGCTGGTTGGGAATCGCGATCAGGGTGTCGACCACCGCGCGTAGCTCGGCCATGCCCGCCTCCGCCTGGAGCGCGCGCTTGCGGCCCTCGAACGCGAACGGCTTGGTGACCACCGCCACCGTGAGGATGCCGAGCTCCTTGGCCACCGAGGCCACGATCGGGGCGGAGCCGGTGCCAGTGCCGCCGCCCAGGCCCGCGGTCACGAACACCATGTCGGCGCCCTCGAGCACCTGCTTGATCTCGTCGCGGTCCTCGAGGGCCGCGTTCTTGCCGACCTCGGGATCCGACCCGGCGCCGAGTCCGCCGGTCAGCCGGGCGCCGAGCTGCAGCTTCACGGGCGCGGGCGACGAGCGGAGAGCCTGTAAGTCGGTGTTCCCGACGATGAAGTCGACGCCGGTGAACGAGGCCGCCATCATGCGGTTGACGGCGTTGGAGCCGCCCCCGCCGAGGCCGATCACCTTGATCTTCGCCGCCTCGCGCTCCTCTTCCAGCTCGAACACCGGCCGCCGCCCCTGAGAGTGCTCCATCGACTCCTCCTTGGCTTCCCCCCGCGGGGAACGGTCCCCCGGAGATCGTCCTTCTGGATGCCGCGCCCGGACGGGCGGCATGGTGGTGAACATCTCCGCCTGTCCGGCGGCGCGCGGGGGCTTGCCCCCGCGCCCTTTCCTAGAAGAGCTCCGCAAACCAGTCCCTCAGCCGCCGGCCGGTGCGTCCGACCAGCGTGCCGTCCTCCATCTCG
>DATFAJ010000692.1:0-2024 GCA_035254745.1 Candidatus Methylomirabilota bacterium
CTCGCGGTCGCCCGTCGCCGGGGGACGGCGTGGAGCACCCTCTCGGGGACCATCCAGAACGACATCCTGAAGGAGTACGCGGCGCGCGGGACCTATGCTTTCCCGCCGAAGCCCTCGCTCCGGCTCATCACCGACATCTTCGGCTTCTGCGCCGCGAGCGTCCCCCGCTGGAACACCATCTCGATCTCCGGCTACCACATCCGCGAGGCGGGCTCGACGGCGGCGCAGGAGGTGGGCTTCACCCTCGCCAACGGCATCGCCTACGTGACCGCGGCCCAGGAGGCCGGCCTCAAGGTCGACGAGTTCGCGCCCCAGCTCTCGTTCTTCTTCAACGCCCACAACAACCTGATCGAGGAGGTGGCCAAGTACCGGGCCGCCCGCCGGCTGTGGGCGCGCATCATGCGCGAGCGGTTCGCGGCCCGGGACCCGCGCTCCCAGATGCTGCGCTTCCACGCCCAGACCGCCGGGAGCATGCTCACCGCACAGCAGCCCGAGAACAACATCGTCCGGGTGGCGGTGCAGGCCCTGGCCGCGGTGCTGGGCGGCTGCCAGTCGCTGCACACCAACTCGATGGACGAGGCGCTCTCCCTGCCGAGCGAGCGGGCGGTCCGCATCGCCCTCCGCACCCAGCAGGTCCTGGCCCACGAGTCCGGGGTGGCCGACGTCGTGGATCCGCTCGGCGGCTCCTACACCATCGAGCGGATCACCCGGCGGCTCGAGGAAGAGGCGGAGAGCTACATCGCCAAGATCGACGGCCTCGGGGGATCGGTGCACGCGATCCCGTTCATGCAGCGGGAGATCCAGGAGGCGGCCTACCGCTACCAGCAGGAGGTCGAGGGCAAGCAGCGCGTGGTGGTGGGCGTCAACGAGTTCGTGATGGACGAGCCGCCGCCCGCGAACCTGTTCCAGGTCGATCCGGCGGTGGGGGAGGCGCTGGCCGAGCGCCTGGCCCGGATACGCCGGACGCGCGCCGCGGACCCGGCCGCGCGATCGCTGGAGGCGGTGGACCGGGCCGCGCGCGGTCGCGACAGTCTGCTGCCGCCGATCCTGGCCGCGGTACGGGCGCAGGTGACGCTCGGCGAGATCTGCGACACGCTGCGCCGGGTGTTCGGCACGCACCAGCCGTCGGTGGTCTTCTAGGATGGCGTGGCGCCGGGCCGTCGCCCTGTCCTTACTGGTGCTGGCGCTGACCTGTCTCGGGGGGCCGGTCGGTGCCGGGACCGCGGACCAGGTGGGCGCCACGTTCGACCTCCTGCTCCAGGACGTGGTGGGCGCCTTCCCGCCGGTGGAGGGCCTGGTGGTGCAGGTGGAGGGCGACCGCCTCTTCATCGACCTCACCGAGAAGAGCGGGGTCCAGCCGGGCCAGGAGTTCTCGGTGTTCCGCAAGGGCGAGGTCTTCCGCCACCCGATCAACGGGCGGCCGCTCGGCCGCTTCGAGGACATCCTGGGATACGCGCAGATCGTCCGCATGCACCCGCAGTACGCGGAGGCGCTGTTCGTGCCCGAGGAGGGCAAGCCGCCGCCCCAGCCCGAGGACGGGGTCCGGATCACGAAGGGCCGCATCCGGGTCGCGGTGGCGCCGGCCACCGATCTGACCAAGGCCAACGCGGACCTGCGGCGGGTGCCGTTCATGATTGCCCACGCGCTCGAGCAGACCAAGCGCTTCCAGGTCGCCGATCCCTCGACGGTGCAGGAGCAGCTGCTGAGCCAGAAGACGCGCAGCGAGGAGCTGCTCGTGAGCCCCGGCAAGGCCAAGACTTCCGGCAAATCCCTCGAGGTCACCGGCTGGCTGGTGCCGGTGCTCCTCGAGCGTCGCGGCGTGACTTATCTCGACGTCACTTGGGTGTCCGCGGTCACCGGCACGGCGCTCTTCTCCCGCCGGGCGGTCCTGACCCGGGCTGGAGGCTCAGCCGAGCAGCGGTTCCCGTGGGAGCCCGTTCCGACCGACTAGCCACCCCGGAAGCCCCGGGCAGACAGGGGTTCTGTTATGCTGTGGGACGTTATGAAGACCTTTCACCGTGTGC
>DATFAJ010000693.1:0-5365 GCA_035254745.1 Candidatus Methylomirabilota bacterium
TCCGTCACTACCCCGCGGCCGCCTCTCTCATGCGCGCCTCCTGGCCCCGCATTCTACCGCAGCGGATCGCTCACGGGCGCCGCGACTCCCACGTCTTGCGGTATGCTCGGGCGGTGCGTCGGACCATCGCGACCGTGATCCTGGCGGCGGGGCTCACGGCGGGCTGCTCGAGCCTCCGCGGAGGCCAGGCGGTTCGCTTCGACAACGTCACCCCCGGCGCTCCGCTCGCGATCGACGCCACCCTGGTCATGCCGTCCGGCCCTGGCCCGTTCCCGGCGGTGGTACAGCTGCACGGTTGCGCCGGCCTCGAGGCCCAGTCCTTCCGCTGGGCGCGCTGGCTGGCCGATCATGGATACGCGGCCCTGGTGGTGGACAGCCTCCGCGCGCGCCACGTCAAGGGGGACTGCCGGACCGGCCCCGACGAGCCGCCGATCACCGCGCGCTTCGACGACGCGTTCGGGGCGCTCCGCTACCTGCAGTCCCGACCCGATGTCCGCGGGGACCGCGTCGCGGCGATCGGCTGGTCGCAGGGCGGGGTCTACGCCATGGCGGTCATCAACGGGCCGAGCCTCGAGCGCGCGCGGCGGCGCGGGGTCGCGCTGCCCGCGGTCGGCTTCGCGGCGAGCGTGGGCGTGTACCCGGGAGGCTGCTTCTCGCTGGTCAAGGAGCAGGTGGTGCGGCCGCTGCTGGTCCTGATCGGGGAGGCCGACGACTGGACCCCCGCCGACAAGTGCCGGGAGATGGTCGAGGCGATGCGCACGCGCGGCGCGGACGCCACGATCGTGACCTACCCCGGGGCGTACCACTACTTCGACGTGGAGGGGCAGCGGCTCGAGGTCCTCGCCGACGTCGAGAACGACACCCGGCCGGGCGGATTCGGGGCGACCGTCTCCTACCAGGCGGAGGCGGCCGCCGACGCCCACCGGCGCATCGAGGAGTTCCTCGCGCGCCACCTCCGCCGGCCGTGATCACGCGACGCGCCACGGGCCGATAATCCACCGGCCGCGTTGCACGGCGCGCCCGGCGCGTGCTAGCGTGAGCCCGGCTGTATCATCTCCATGGACGCATCGGTCGAGCTCGTCAAGCATCTGCTCGCCTCGGTGGTACACATCCACACCGAGGTTCCGGCGTCCCATCCCTCGACGCGCATCCTGGGCGACGAGCGCATGGGGACCGGGACCGTCGTGGACCCCGCCGGCCTCATCCTCACCGTCAACTACGTGGTGATGGGCGGCGAGACCATCCAGGTCACCTTCGGAAAGGGACGGGCCATCCGGGCCGAGCTGGTGGCCCAGGACTTCGAGGTCGGGCTCGCCCTGCTGCGGGTCAAGCGCCAGAACCTGCCCGCGGTCCCGATCGCCGACTCGGAGTCGATCGAGCGCGGCACGCCGGTCTTCGCGATCGGCTCGACCGGGCCCCGCGAGCGCCGGGTGGCGGGCGGGCTCGTGACCTACCTCGGCGAGTTCGAGGCCTACTGGGAGTACCTGCTCGACCGCGGCATCGTGTCGAGCGCGGCCAACCCGGGCTTCGGGGGCGGCCCGCTCTTCACCCTGACCGGGCAGATGGTGGGCGTCGTCCACCTGAACCTCAACGAGATCGCCCGCTCGTCCCTCGCGATCCCGACCGAGTGCTATCGGCGCAACCAGGAGGAGTTCGTGCGCTTCGGCCGGGTGGTCAGCCGCCCGCAGCGCGCCTGGCTCGGCATCTTCGCCAGCGCGGTCGAGGAGGGCGTGGTGGTGGCGGGCCTCGTGCCCAACGGACCGGGCGCGCGCTCCGGCATCCGGGAAGACGACCTGATCGTGTCGCTCGACGCGCAGGAGGTCCCGACCCGCAAGGAGCTCTACCTCTCGCTGTGGCGGCACGCGCCTGGCGAGAAGATGACCCTCGAGGTGATGCGCGACAACGAGGTCCGCCGGCTGTCCGTGACCGGTGGCGACCGCGCCGACTTCTACAAGCAGATTTCCTGAGCGCCGGACAGGGAGGCTCCCGATGGATCTCGGCATCAAGGGCAAGACCGCGCTGGTGGTGGCCGCGAGCAAGGGGATGGGCAAGGCGAGCGCGCTCGGCCTGGCCGCGGAGGGCGCGCGGGTGGTCATGTGCGCGCGCGGGGAGGCGGCCCTCAAGGACGCGGCCGCGGAGGTCAAGCAGCGGACCGGCGCGGAGGTGCTGGCCTTGACCGCCGACGCGAGCCGGGCCGCCGACATCTCCCGGGTGGTGGCGGAGGCCAACCGGGTCTTCGGCGGGGTCGACATCCTGGTCGCCAACGTGGGCGGCCCACCCCCCGGACCGTTCGAGCAGATGACCGACGAGCAGTGGAAGGCGGCCTTCGAGCAGGTCCACCTGTCGACCGTCCGCTTCATCCGGGAGGTCCTGCCCCACATGAAGCAGGCGCGCTGGGGCCGCATCCTCGCGATCCAGTCGAGCTCGGTGAAGCAGCCCGTCGACGGGCTCGTCCTCTCCAACGGCATCCGCCCCGGCATCGCCGGCCTCTTCAAGACCCTGGCCGGCGATCTGGCGCCCCACGGCATCACGGTCAACCTGGTGCTGCCGGGGCGGATCATGACCGACCGCTTCCGCGAGCACCAGACCGACCGGGCCAAGCGCAGCGGGGTCACGCTGGAGAAGCAGATGGAGCTCTCCTCCGCCGACATCCCGATGGGCCGCATCGGCACCCCGGAGGAGTTCGCGGCGATGGTGGTGTTCCTCGCCTCCAAGCCGGCCTCCTACGTGACCGGCACCGCGGTGCAGGTGGACGGCGGCCTCATCCGAAGCGTCGTCTAGCGGTGGTCGGAGCCTTCCGGGTCGCGCTGGCGAGCTTCCGAGCCCGGCGCGGGATGTTCCTCGCCTCCGGGCTCGCCTTCAACTTCGTCGTCTGCCTGATCCCGCTGCTCTTCTTCGTGGTGTCGGTGGCCGGCTTCGTGCTGAGCCGCCGGACGGTCATGGAGGCGGTGCTCAACCAGCTCTCCGCGATCGTCCCGGTCTACAAGGAGGAGCTGCACCAGAACCTCGCCGCCATCATCCGGCGCCGGCGCCTGTCCGGGCTGCTCGGCACCGCGGTGCTGCTGCTCTTCGCGAGCCAGCTCTTCAACGCGATCCGCCTCGTGCTGAGCGACATCTTCGGCTTCCGCGGCGGCCCCGGCTTCCTGCGCGGCATGCTGCGCGACATGGTGATGGTCCTGGCGATGGGGCTCCTGTTCCTCGCCAGCATCGTGATCAGCGACGTCTTCGGCTGGCTCAAGATCCTGGTGTTCCAGACGATGGGGATGCCCTTGCAGTGGGTGCGCTCCTGGTCGCTCGCGCTGGCCCTGGCGCTCAGCACCGCCTTCTTCTTCGTGCCCTACCGCTACTTCCCGCACCGGCGGGTGCCCGCCGGCGCGGCGCTGGCGGGCGCGCTGCTGGCCGCGGTGCTGTGGGAGGCGGCCAAGCAGCTCTTCCGCCTGTACATCCTCTCCTTCGGGGTCTACGACCAGGTCTATGGCCCGCTGGGGGTCCTGGTGGCCCTCGCGATGTTCGCCTACTACTCGGGGGTCGTCTTCATCCTGGGCGCCGAGTTCGCGGCCGCGCTCATGAAGGGCGGCCGGGCCTGACCGGTCTATGCTAGGGTGATCCGGTCATGGCCGACCCCCTGCCTCCGCCGCTCTCCGGCGTGCGGGTCCTGGAGCTCGCTCACCTGATCGCGGGGCCCATCTGCGGCATGTACCTGGCCGACATGGGCGCCGACGTGGTGAAGGTGGAGTCGCGCGAGGCGCCCGACGCGGGGCGCTCGGTGTACCCGCGCGCGGTGCGCAACGGCGAGGGCGTGCTGCACCTGACGGTCAACCGCAACAAGCGCGCGGTCTGCCTCGACGTCAAGCAGCCGGAGGGCCGCGACGCCTTCCTCCGCCTGGCCGGGTGGGCCGACGTGATCATCGAGGGCTTCCGCGGCGGGGTGGCCGAGCGCCTCGGCATCGACTACGACTCGGTGAAGGCCGTGAACCCGCGCCTGATCTACTGCTCGATCTCCGCCTTCGGGCCGGAGGGGCCCTGGCGCGAGAAGCCGGGGCTCGATTCCCTCGCGCAGGCCCTCGGCGGCCTGATGGCCATCACCGGTGAGCCCGACGGAGGCCCGGTGCTCTGCGGGGCGCCGGTGGCCGACACGCTCGGCGGGATGCTCGCGATCCAGGGCGTGCTCACCGCCCTGATCTCCCGCGCGACCACCGGGCAGGGCCAGCGCGTGGACGCCTCCCTGCTCAACGGCATGCTGTTCGCGCACACCGCGCGCCTGTCGGTGTTCCACGAGACCGGCGAGCCGCTGCCGCGCTACGGCAGCGGGCATCCCGAGATCGTCCCGTACCAGGCGTTCGAGGCCCAGGACGGCTGGATCTTCGTGGCCGCGTGGGTCGACCGGCTGTGGCTGCCCTTCTGCAAGGCGGTCGGCCTGGACGCGCTCGGCTCGGATCCGCGCTTCGCCACCCGGGCCGACCGGCTGGCGCACCGGGCCGAGCTCGAGGCGATCCTCACCCCGGTGTTCCGCACCCGGCCGGTCGCCCGCTGGATGGAGACGCTCGAGCAGGCCGACGTGCTGTGCGCGCCGGTGAACGACTATCCGGGCCTGGTCCGGCACCCGCAGGTGATCGCGAGCGGGTTCATCACCGAGCAGGCGCACCCGCGCGCGGGACGCTTCAAGACGGTGGCCACGCCGGTGAAGCTCGAGAAGACACCGGGGACCATCCGGACCCCGGCGCCGCTCCTGGGCGAGCACACCCGGGAGGTGCTGGCCGAGGCCGGGTTCACGCCGGCGGAGATCGAATCGCTCGCCGCGCGCCGCATCATCTAACCGAGTTGGGCGAGTGCAGCCGTGGCCGGGTGAGGTGAGCCGAAGGCGAGCCGAGCGGCTACGACAATCGAGCCGAGCGGATACAAGGAGATCCCCATGATGCTCAAGGACAAGGTGGCGGTGGTCACGGGCGCGGCGCGCGGCATCGGCCGCGAGATCGCGCTGCTCCTGGCGAAGCACGGGGCCAAGGTCGTGGTGAACGACTACGGGGGCGGCTCCGACGGGGCGGGGGACGCCCGCGGGCCGGCCGACGACGTGGTCAACGAGATCAAGGGGCTGGGCGGGCAGGCCGCGGCCAGCTACGACTCGGTGGCGAGCATGGCGGGCGGCCAGCGCATCGTGCAGACCGCGCTCGACCACTTCGGCCGCGTCGACATCGTGGTCAACAACGCGGGCATCCTGCGCGATCGGATGATCTTCAACATGACCGAGGAGGAGTGGGACGGCGTCATCAACACCCACCTCAAGGGCACCTTCGCGGTGACCCGCGCCGCGGTGCCCCACATGCGGGAGCGCAAGTGGGGCCGCATCATCAACATGACGTCGACC
>DATFAJ010000694.1:0-11088 GCA_035254745.1 Candidatus Methylomirabilota bacterium
GCCCGACCCGCGCGCGTCGAGGAAGGTCAGGTAGCGTGGGCGGAACGTCAGGACCGGGCGCAGGCGCGAGGAGTAGCAGATGCCGCTGCCGTCCCGGTGACGGTTGTAGGTCGACCGGCCGTAGCCCGGGTGGTCGTCCGGGTTGTGGGGGGCGGCGCCCCACGCGGCGACGCGCTCGCGGTAGGCCGCGTCGGTGCTGCCGCGCGCGTGGTTGGCGTAGGCCTGGTAGGTGTAGGTCGACGCGATGAAGAGCACGTCCGCGCTCCGCCGCCCCCGGGGCGGCCGGACGTAGAAGGGCAGCTCGTCGACGTGGCCGTCCGCGGCGAGACGCATCACGTACACGCCGCTCGGCAGGTCCTCCGGCACCGTGAAGTCGAAGTCGGTGGCCCAGCCCGCGTCGTGGAGGTCGTCCTCGTGGAAGTGGATGGCGGCGTACTCGCGCGGGGCGTGGCGCCAGCACATCTCGCGCCCGGTCCAGCGCGCGCCGGTGACCGCGCGGGTGGGCAGGTTCACCAGCCGCCCGCCGAGGCGGTGGGGGCCGACGTCGACGACGTCGAGCCCGTCGATGCCCCGGGAGAAGTCCCAGCCGGCGACGAGCCGGTCGGGAGGCAGCAGGGGGTCGAGCACCACGGATTCGGGCGCGGTGGCCGCGACCGCGAGCAGCAGCGGATCCTCGATCTTCCCGTTGAAGTGCTCGCGCGCCTCCCCGGCCAGGCGCGCCCCGAGCAGGAGCGGAGCCCTCGGGTGAGGCCGGGCCCCCGGGGTCAGTGGCGCCGACGCCTGGCGGCGCTCGCCGTCCCCGAGCGCGAGCTGTCCCACGCGCAGCACGCCCGCGGCGGGATCCACCACCAGCCAGATCCGGTGCCAGCGTCGCAGGGCGGGCGCGAGCCCGGTGGCGAGCACGAGCGGCGGCCCGCCGGGCACGCCGAGGCGCGCGGTGACGCCGGCGGGCCCCAGGGAGAGGGCCCAGCCCGCGCCGGCGGACTCGTCCCACCGCGAGGCGACGCACTGCTCGCGGACGGCGGCGAGCGTCGGCCACACGAGCGCGACCACGGTGAGGGGCCCGTCGGTGGGCAGGGCGCTCGCGGCGTCGACGCGCGCGTAGGATCCCAGGGCGAGCGACTGGACCCGGGAGGGCCGGTCGATCACGAAGCGACCCGCGAGGTCCACCATCTTCACGCCCGGCCCGGCCGGGTTCGGGTCGGCGTGCACCACGCGCGCGAGGCTCGCGCGGTACGGTCCGGCCGCGGTGCTCGAGACCTTGAACGC
Organism: Candidatus Methylomirabilota bacterium; assembly: GCA_035254745.1. GTDB lineage: Bacteria > Methylomirabilota > Methylomirabilia > Rokubacteriales > CSP1-6 > CAMLFJ01. The sequence continues at coordinate 1,270 of DATFAJ010000694.1, forward strand.
GATGCGCTCGCCGGGCGCGGCGGAGAGGCGGTCGGTGTAGCCGGTGAGCGGGATCACCCGAGGAACTGCTCGCACACCTCGAGCCAGGCCTGGGTGGTGAGCGCGAGCGACTCCACGTCGATGCGCTCGTCGTTGCCGTGGAATCGGCCGGCCATGGCCTCGGCGGTGAGGGCCCGGGAGAAGAGGCCGAAGCCGTAGGCGATCGCGCCCTTCTCCCGGAAGTAGGGCGCGTCGGTGAAGCCCACGATCATGCGCGGCAGCAGGCGCGCGCCCGGGTAGTGCGCGCCCACCACGCGGCCGAGCACGTCCCAGAGCGGGGTGCCGGTGGGCGACGCGGAAGCCGGCTTGGAGAAGAGCTTCTCGATCTCCACGTCCTCCATCAGGTCGCCGCCCACCGCCTTGTCGAGATGGCGCCGCACCTCGTCCTCGCTGTCGCCCGGGACGGTGCGGATGTCGACCTCGACGTTGACCACGTCGGGGATCACGTTGGTCTTGACCCCGCCCCCGCACACGTTCGGCGAGAAGGTGGTGTGGGTGGCGGACCACGCGTACTTCGCCATGCCGGGCGCGAGCCCGTCGATGGCCTCGTCGACGCGCGCCGGGTCGACGAGCGCGGCCTTCACCGCGGGGTCGAGGTTGAGGGTGGCGACGAAGCCGCGCCAGAGCTCGTCCACGTAGGGCGACGGGCGGTAGTCGGCCAGGCGGCTCACCACGTGCGCGGCCTTGACCAGCGCGTTGTCCGCCCGGTGGGGCATCGAGCCGTGCCCCGGCGTGCCCTTGACCCGCAGCCGGCGCCAGGCCACGCCCTTCTCGCCGACGTGGACGGTGACGTTGAGCCCGTGGCCGTGCGGGCCCGCGCTGACCGTACCCCCGTTCTCGGTGAGGCAGTAGTCCGCCTCGAGCGCGTCCCAGTGGTGCGCGCACACGTGTCCGGCGCCGAGCGTGCCGCCGGCCTCCTCGTCCGCGCAGGCGAGGTAGACGAGCGTGCCCCGGGGCCGCCAGCCGCGTCGCGCCAGCGTCTTGAGCGCCACCGCCTGGGAGGCGGTGATGTTGAGCATGTCGAGCGCGCCGCGCCCCCAGACCTCGCCGTTCACGAGCTCGCCGCCGAAGGGATCGCGCGTCCAGGTCTTGGGGTTCACCGGGACCACGTCGGTGTGACCCATCAGGCACAGGGTGGGCGCCTCCGGATCGCTGCCCTCGATGCGGGCGACCAGGCTGGTACGGCCCGGGGCCGCGACCGGCTCGTAGACCTCGACGTCGAGGCCGCTGCCCTCGAGGTAGGTGCGCAGCAGATCGCTGGTGCGGACCTCCTGCCCGGACTGGACGGTGCCGTCGTTCACGCACTGGTTGCGGATCATCTGCTGCAGCAGCTCCACGGTCTGGCCGGTCAGGGCGTCGCTCATGGGTCGGTATCCTAGCCAGCGGGTCGCGTGTTGTCGAGGGCGGTCACGGGCGCTCGAAGACGGCCTGGATCGAGACGATGCGGCGCTCGTCCCGGTTGCGATGCCCGGCCGCGACGATCGCGTCGATCGCGTCGCCCATCACGAGGCGCGCGATGCTGTGGGCCGGTATCGCGGCCCCGGTGGCGGGCCCCGCGGTCTCGGCGGTCATGTCCTCCCACGCGCGGGCCCGGAAGCCGGCGGCCTCGATCACCGCCCGCATCGCGTCCGGCGTGCGCAGGAAGCTCGTGGAGGCGTCGCGCGCCCACATCACCGGGTAGATCACCGGCTGTACCGGCCCCGCCATCGGCTCCTGGAGGGCGAGCAGGCCGCCCGGCCGCAGGACCCGATGGAAGCCCCCGTACAGCCCCTCCTTGTCCGCGATGTTCATGCCGGTGTTCTGGGTCCACACCACGTCGAACGCGCCGTCGGGGAAGGGCAGAGCGAGCGCGTTGCCGACCTGGTGGGTGACCCGGCTCTGAAGTCCCATGCGCTCGGTGAGCGTCGTCGCGGCGCGGACGTAGGACTCGGTCAGGTCGATCCCGGTGACGTGGCAGCCGAACTCGACCGCGAGCGTGCGGGCGGGCCCGCCGAAGCCGCCGCCCACGTCGAGGACGCGCGTTCCGGGCCGCACCGCGGCGAGCTTCGCGAGGCGAACCGTGACCGGCTTGCCCCCGCCGTGGAACTGATCCACCGGCGCCAGGGTGTCCACCGTGAGCGCGTCGAGGTTCACGCCGCGGGCGGTGAGCGCGGCGAGGATCGCCTCCGCGAGGTGCTCGCGTCCCCAGTACCGCGCGATGCGGTCCGTGTCGGCGGTCATGGCCGGGCGGCGCCGTCGCGCTCGCGCGCCGCGACGGCAGCCTGGGCGAGCAGCGTGTACTTGGTGAGGGTGTCGGCGGCCCGGCGCGCGGGCCGGCGGCCGTCGTCGACCAGGGCCAGGAACTCGGCGAGGACCAGCGGGAAGTGCCGCTCGTGCCCGGGGTCGAGGGCCGGCGGGACCCGGATCTCCCAGCCCGCGGCCACGGGCACGAGGGAGAGCCCGGGATGCGTGCCGTGCCACGCGGCGAGCGCGCGGGTGAGCGCGGCCTCCACGCGCGCCGGCTCGCCGCGAGGCTCGACCGAGAGGCGGCGGTGGAAGCCGGTGGCGGGGCCCTGCTCGACGCGGACCACGCTTCGCGTCCCGCGCAGCACCGACCGATGGGTGTCGCCGCCGCCGGGCGGGGCCGACAGGTCCCAGCGCGTGTCGAGCGCGATCCGGACCGGCCCGGCGCGGAACGCGAGCGCGGCGTTGCCGCGGTAGGCGAGCTCCGATCCCGCGACCACGGCGGCGAGCTCGGGGGGAAACTCGGGGAGCCCGGTCACGCGAGCGAACAGGGCGCGCGGCACCGGCGTGCTCCAGGTGCGCGCGGCCAGCAGCTCGAGCCGCGGGCCGGGATCGGCCGGGTCCGGCGCGGCGGCCCGGACGAGACGCTGGGCCTGATCCACCATGTGGGTGGGGATATCGGCGATGCCGTCGCCCTGGACGCGCACGTCGAAGTACCAGGGCGGGCGCCGGAGCGGCCGCCCGTCGACCGTCTTCTCCAGGTGATGGACGCTCGTGATCTCGATGCCGGGCTCGTCGGCTCCCGCGTCCGCGAAGCCGCCGAAGACCGGAGTCTCCCGCACCAGCCGCTCGGCCAGCCGGGCGGTGATCTCGTGGCGCCCGGTCATCATCTCGACCGCGAGCGGACCCGCCTCCAGGACGTGGCGGAGATCGTCGAGCCCGTCCGGCCCCGTCATCCAGGGCTTGTCGGCCAGCACGTGGAAGCCGGCGTCGTGCAGCCGCCGGATCGTGGCCAGCTTGCGGTCGTTCCGCCCCGCGAGCACCACCACGTCGCCCGGGCGCTCGGCGACCAGGCGCTCGAGCGACCGCTCGCCGGCGTGGACCGTCACGCGCCAGCCGGTGGGGCGCTCGCGCCGGTGGTTGAACCCGTCGACCAGCGCGAGGAAGTCGTCGAGCTCCGGGCCCTTCGGCGCGTGCACGACCAGCTCGTCGCGGACGCGCGGATGCCGATCGCCCAGCGTGAGGGCGGCGTGGAAGTGCCCGGGATCGAGGAACGCCAGCGTGTGCACGGGCTAGGGCTTGAGGCTCGCCATGCGATCGAGGAACGGCAGGGCGTCGGCCAGGCGCCGCGGCGCCACCATCGTGACGCGCTCGACGCCGAGGTCACGCAGCCGGGCCAGCGCGTCCGGCTTGGGCGGCTCGAAGGCGAAGACCGAGACGGAGAGGCCGTCGCCTCCCCGGCCCGCGGCGTCGGCCTTGCGGCGAAGATCGGCGATGGCCGCGGGGAGATCGTCGAGCAGCACGTCGATGGGGATCCACCCGTCGCAGTACTCGACCACGCGGGCCCGGCCCTGAGCGGTGGCGCCCCCGAAGAGGATCGGCGGGTGGGGCCGCTGCACCGGCTTGGGGAACGAGATCGCGCGGTCGAAGTTGACGAACTCGCCGTGGAACGACGCCTCCTCCTGCGTCCAGAGCGCCTTCATGGCGAGCACCCGCTCGCGGAGCACCTGCCAGCGGCGGGCGAACGGCGTGCCGTGGTGCTCCATCTCCTCGCGGTTCCAGCCGCCGCCGATGCCGAAGAGCACGCGGCCGTTCGAGAGCCAGTCGAGGGTGGCCACGCTCTTGGCCAGCACGATGGGGTCGTGCTCCACCACCAGGCAGATGCCGGTGCCGAGCTTGATCGTCCGGGTCGCGGCCGCCGCGGCCATCAGCGAGACGAACGGATCGGCCATGTGGTAGTAGGGCTTCGGCAGGGGCCCACCGCCCGGATACGGGGTCTGGCGGGCGGCCGGGATGTGGGTGTGCTCGCCGACCCAGAACGACTCGAAGCCGCGCTCCTCCGCGGCGCGGGCCAGCTCGTCCGGCCGCGCGCCGTACTCCACGTTGTAGCTGAAGATGCCGAGGTGCATCGCGGGCGCCCGCTCAGGGCCCGCGGCGGCGATGGCCGGGGGCGTAGACCTCGGGGTTCACCACGTGGAGCGGCCGCTCCTTGGTCAGGACCCGGGCGACCTCCTCGCCGCAGCGGCGCGGCACCTGCGCCACCGCGGGCGAGGAGAAGTAGGCCGCGTGCGGGGTGAGGATGACGTTGTCGAGCCGCCGCAGCGGGCTGTCGGCGCCGAGCGGCTCCTTCTCGAACACGTCGAGCGCCGCGCCGGCGAGCCAGCCCTGCTCGAGCGCGCGCGCCAGCGCGGCCTCGTCGACGACCGGGCCGCGCGAGGTGTTGATCAGGCACGCGGTGGGCTTCATGCGCCGGAGGAAGGCCTCGTCGATCAGGCCGCGGGTCTCGGCGTTGAGCAGGGTGTGGACCGAGACATAGTCGGACCGGGCGGCCACGCTGGCGAGATCGGCGCGCTCCACCCCGAGCGCCTTGAAGCGCGCGTCGTCGACGTACGGATCGCAGGCGATGACGTGCGTCTCGAGCGCGGCGACGCGGCGGGCGAAGGCGCTCCCGATGTTGCCCAGGCCCACGATGCCGACCGTTTCGCCGTGGAGCGAGCCGGTGACCGCGCCGGGCACCCGCCCGCTCCATACCCCGGCGCGGATCTCCCGATCGAGGACGACGATCTTGCGGTTCCAGGCGAGCAGCAGGGCGAGGGCGTGGTTGGCCACCTCGCGGACCCAGAGGTCGGGCACGTTGACCACGACGACGCCGAGCTCGGTGGCCGCGGGCACGTCGATGACGTCGTAGCCCACGCCGGTGCGCACGACCACCTTGAGGCCCTCGAGCGACTCCATCACCCGCCGGGTGACCGGGGAGGAGGACACGATGAGGGCGTCCGCGTCCCGGGTCCGCTCGATCACCTCCGCCGCGTCGCCGATGAACGGCACGGACTCCAGCCGCGCGGGCACGCGGTCGAGCGCGGTCTGGCAGTCGGCGTAGTCGCGCTGGCCGCGGCCCTGGATCACGTAAACCTTCGGAGTCCTCGTCGGGGGGGTCTTGTCAGGCACCACGATCTCCTTGGAGAGGGGGGTTGAGGATCAGAACTGCCCGTGTCGGCCCGCGCCGGCCGCGAACCGCCGGGCGCCCGCCTGGCTCTCGCCGGTGTCCGCGGTCGCCTTGCCGAGAGCGAACTCGTTGGCCATCGCCGCGCGCAGGGGCTGCCCCACGCCCTCCCAGGCCGAGCGACGATCGCTCCGCACGCACCGGGGCGGGAACGCGGCGATGGACCGCGCGAGCGCCTCCGCCTCCTCGCGGGCCCGCCCGGCCGGGACCACGCGATTGGCCAGTCCGAACGCGAGCGCCTCGCGCGCGTCCACCGGGCGGCCGGTGAGAATCAGGTCGAGGGCGCGGGAGAGGCCGATGAGCTGCGGCAGGCGGACGGTGCCGCCGTCGATCAGGGGCACGCCCCAGCGCCGGCAGAACACCCCGAAGACCGCGGTGTCGCCCGCCACGCGCAGGTCGCACATGAGGGAGAGCTCGAGCCCGCCCGCCACCGCGTAGCCCTCGACCGCGGCGATCGTGGGCTTGCTGAAGGCCATGCGCGTCGGGCCCATCGGCCCGTCGCCCTCGGCCGACAGGGTGAGCCCGTGCTCGGTGCCCCGCGCCTTGAGATCGGCGCCGGCGCAGAACACGCCGCCCGCGCCCCAGAGCACCGCCACCCGGAGCGAGTCGTCGGCCTCGAACTCCCGGAAGGCGTCGACCAGCGCGCGGGCCGCGGGGCCGTCGACCGCGTTGCGCGCCTCCGGCCGGTCGATCACGATCGTCGCCACCATGTCGCTGCGCTCCATCCGAATGGCCATGGGCCTCTCCCGGCCGCAGCGTCCTCGTCCGGGACCCGCGGCACCAGCAATCTACGGCTTTCCGCGTCTCGAGGCCAGCCCGGCGGTGGAAGGCCCGTGCGACAATGGGCCGGCCGTCATGCGAGGCGTGGAGCAGATCCCGTGGCTGTACGACGCCGTCTGCGCGGTGTACGAGGCCTTCGGGCTCGCGCGCTGGCGAGGGTGGCTCGTCGGGTCCGCGCGGGGGCGGGTGCTGGATCTGGGCTGCGGGACCGGCCGCAACCTCCCACTCCTGCCTCCCGGCACGGTCGCGATCGGGCTCGATCCGTCCTGGCACTCGCTGCAGCGGGCTCGACGCCGCGCGCCCGGCGTGTCGCTGGTGGTGGGGAGCGCCGAGGCCCTGCCGTTCCGTGCCGCCGTCTTCGACACGGTGCTGAGCGGCTTCGTCTTCTGCAGCGTGCCGGACGCCCGGCGGGGTCTCCTCGAGGTGCGGCGGGTGCTGGCGCCGCGCGGGCGCCTCCGCATGCTCGAGCACGTGCGCGCGAGCCGGGCCTGGAAGGCGCGACTCCAAGACTGGCTGCAGCCGGCGTGGACGTGGGCGAGCGGCGGATGCCACCCCAACCGCGACACCGAGCGCGCGGTCGAGGCGAGCGGCTTCCGCATCGAGGACGACGGCCGCCGCGCGGAGGGCAACCTGCGCCGGTTCGCGGCGATGCCGCGGGAGCCCGGATCCCCGGGGGAGACACGACATGGAGCGTGAGGCGCAGCAGCACGAGGCCAGGCAGGTCGCGCAGACCCTGGAGACCGCGCACGACGCCGACGTCGCGGAGGCGCTGAACGCCATCGACCACGCCGCCGCCGCGCGGGTGCTGGCCGCGCTCCCGTTCGACCTGGCGGTGCGCGCGGTCAACCAGCCCGAGCTCGATCACCGGGCCCACCTCTTCGAGCACCTGCCCACCGACAAGGCGGTGGCCCTCATGACCGCGATGTCGGCCGATCAGCGGACGGAGGTCTTCCGGGGCCTCTCCGATCGGGCTCGCGCGCGGCTCATCCCTGCCATCGACAGCGGCACGCGCGCCTCCCTCCGCTCGCTCCTGAGCTACTCGCCGACCACCGCGGGCGGCATCATGACCACCGAGCACGTGGAGGCGCCCGCCACCTGGACGGTCGAGCGCGTCCTCACCCAGATCCGCAGCGCCGGAGATCCGCGCCGCCCGGTCTATGCGGTGTACGTGCTCGATCCGGTGGACCGCCGCCTCGTGCACGTGGTGACGCTCCGGGAGCTGGTCCTGGCGGATCCCACGCGCACGCTGCTCGAGGTGGGCGAGCGGCGGCCGCCGGTGACGGTCGGCCCCTGGACCGACCGGGAGGAGGCGGCGCGGCTCATCGCGAAATACGATCTCCTCGCGGTGCCGGTGGTCGACGAGGGCGGCCACCTCCTCGGCATCGTGACCGTCGACGACATGATCGACGCAATGGTCAAGGAGCAGACCGAGGACCTGCACAAGCTGGGGGGCGTCGAGGCCCTCGACGAGCCGTACACCAAGATCAACTTCGGGACCATGATCCGGAAGCGGGCGGGCTGGCTCTGCGCGCTCTTCCTGAGCGAGATGCTCACCGCCACCGCGATGCAATACTTCGAGGGCGAGCTGAGCCGGGCCATCGTGCTCACCCTCTTCATCCCGCTCGTCATGAGCTCGGGCGGCAACTCCGGCTCCCAGGCCACCTCGCTGATCATCCGGGCGCTCGCGCTGCGGGAGGTCGCGGTGCGGGACTGGTGGTGGATCGCGGTGCGGGAGCTGCCGGCCGGCCTGGCCCTCGGCAGCATCCTGGGATTCATCGGCATGGTGCGGATCTCGGCCTGGCAGCTGCTCGGCTTCTACAACTACGGCCCGCACTGGCCGCTGGTCGCGTTGACGGTGGGCGCGGCCCTGGTGGGCGTGGTGATGTTCGGCTCGCTCGCCGGCTCGATGCTGCCGTTCGTGCTCCGCCGGGTCGGCTTCGATCCCGCCAGCGCCTCCGCGCCGTTCGTGGCCACCCTCGTCGACGTCACGGGACTCGTCATCTACTTCTCGGTGGCGTACCTGGTGCTGCGGGGCACGCTGCTCTAGCCTCCGGCTCGTCGGAGATGCGCGTTGCGCCGGCCTGCCCGGCAGGGTTTGCCGAGCGCGTCCGATCGGCCGGCCGTAAGTGGGCGGGCGGGCAAGATATCTCCGTGGCATCGGCATTGCAGTCTTGACGGGCATGCCGCGCAAGGGGACCGTGATCGCGCGGTGATCCGCGTCGCGGGCGCGATCGCGTGGGGCCATGCCGACACTCCTGGTGGTCGATGACGACGAGAAGATCGTGCAGCTGGTCCAGGAGCTCATGGAGCTCAAGGGCTTCGAGATCCTGCCGGCCACGAGCCCCGAGGAGGCCCTGCGGGTGCTGGACGCGCATCCCGGCCCGATCGATCTCCTCCTCACCGACGTGGTGATGCCGGGAACCAGCGGCTACGTCCTGTCCGAGCAGGTCAAGCGGTGCCGTCCCGAGATCCGGGTCCGCTTCATGTCCGGGTACGTCGTGGTGCCGGCGCACTACGGTTTGTCGGGCGAGGAGCGGGGCCTCGAGCCGGGCGCGGCCATCCTGGCCAAGCCCTTCACCGGGTCGCGGCTGCTCGAGAAGGTCCGCGAGGTCCTCGGGACGCCGGTCGCGGTCCACACCCCGCCACGCGAGCCCGCGCTCGGCGCCTGGCCCTCGAAGCGCCCCTCCCGCTCCGCCTAGCCCCCTCCCGGCGGGTGCTCGCCGGGAACTGTCGGACCCGCGTCGCAGTTACCTGCCAACGGTACCCCGGACCGCTCCACTAACCCCGCTCCAACACCGGAGGGACGTATGACCAGAGCACGCCTGCTGTCCTTCGCGATCGGCGTCGTACTCACGCTCACGGCCGGTCTGGCCGCCGCACAGGCGCCTCCCCCGCCGCCGACCTACGGACCTCCCATCACGCTCGATCAGGCGAAGAAGGTGATGGCGGGGGCGGAGGCCGAGGCCAAGAAGAACAACTGGAGCCAGGTGATCATCATCCTCGATTCGGGGGGCCAGATGGTCATGATGCAGCGCATGGACGGCTCGCAGCTCGGGAGCATCGAGGTCGCACGGGACAAGGCCTGGTCGGCCGTCGCGTTCCGTCGGCCCACCAAGGCTTTCGAGGATGCGGTCTCCCAGGGCGGAGCCAACCTTCGCCTCCTGAGGCTCACCGGCGCGAGCCCGATCGAGGGCGGCATCCCGCTGATGGCCGACGGCAAGGTCATCGGCTCCATCGGCGTGTCGGGCGGCACCGCGCCGCAGGACGGACAGGTGGCGAAGGCCGGTGCCGACGGGCTGAAGTAGGCTCCGCGCTCTCGGATCCACCCCACCCTCTCGCCTCCCCGGGGGGAGAGGGTGGGGCTAGAACTCGACGGGCAGGGCCTCGAGGCCCCGCAGGGTCGACGACTCGCGCCACTCGAGGGGCGCGTCGGCGAGGCGCAGGCGCGGCATGCGCCGCAGCAGCGCGCCGAGCGCGAGCTGGCCCTCCACGCGGGCCAGCGGAGCGCCCAGACAGAAGTGGATGCCGAAGCCGAACGCGATGTGGCGATTGTC
>DATFAJ010000695.1:0-6257 GCA_035254745.1 Candidatus Methylomirabilota bacterium
GCGCGTAGATCGACCTCCGCCCGGCCCGGCCCCTCCGGGGGCCGGGCCGGGCGGAGGTCGATCTACGCGCGCTTGAGGCTGTAGTACCGCTCGAACGTGTCCCAGCGCTTCTCGAGGCCGACCAGGTCGGCGGTGCCGACCCGAGTCCAGTTCTCGTACCAGAGCAGGCCCCACACCGCGTCGTCGATGACCGCCTTCTGGATATCGCGCGAGGCCGCCGCGCGCTTGTCCCGGTTGGTCTCGTGCATGTTCTCGTCGATCAGCTTGTCCACCGCGGGATTCGCGTACGCGCTCAGGTTCGTGAACTTGGACTTCGAGTTGAAGAGGAACGTCAGGTGATAGAACGGATCGTTGATCCACGACTGCCACGCCTCGATCGACAGCTGGTGATCGCCCTTGGTGGCGATCTGCCGGAAAGTGGCGTCGGTCTCCTTGACGATGTTCACCTTGAACCCGATCTGCTCGAGCTCGCGCTGCAGCCACACCGACGCCTGCTCGTGGGTCGGCCAGCCCACCCGGACGGCCAGGTCCACCGGGATCGGGGCCTTGTCCATCCCCGCCTCCTTCATGAGGGCCTTCGCCTTCGCGATGTCGTGCTTGTAGGGCGAGTAGTCGCCGAGGTAGGTCGGGGTGAGGTTCGGCACCGGGCTCTTCATCTGGGTGCCGTAGCCGAACAGTACGTTGGGCAGGATGGCCTGGATCGGGATCGCGTAGTTGACCGCCTGCCGGACCAGCTTGTTGTCGAACGGCGGCTTCCGCTGGTTCATGCAGAGGTAGTGGCAGGTGGTGTCGGGCACGCTGAACACCTTGAGCCCGGCCTCCCCCTCCAGGGCCTTCACGTTCTTCGGGCTCAGCCCCGGCCGGCCGGCGACCAGGTCCACCGCCTTACGCTTGAGCAGCAGGACGCGGTCGGCCTCGTTGGGCACGAGCTTCAGGATCACCCGGTCGAAGTAGGGCTTCGGCCGCCAGTAGCCCGGGGTGGCCTCCATCACGATCTCGACGCCGGGCTCGTTCTTGACCAGCTGATAGGGCCCGATCGACGCCTGGTTGCGCTTCAGCCACTCGGTGGCCCACGGGTCGTCCTTGGTCGCGTTGGGCTTCACCGCGTCGGGGTCGAGGATGGCGTTGTTCGACAGGGTCACCGTGTCGAGGCCCATCGGGCTCGGCGCCTTCATGGCGATGGCGAAGGTGTAGTCGTCGCGCACCACGAACTGCTCGGGCGCGCTCACCTGCATCAGGGTCGGGATGACCAGCTTCATGTAGCCCGGCGAGAGCAGACCCCGGTCGAAGGAGTACTTGAACGCGTGCGCGGTGATCGGCCGGCCGCTCGGGAACTTCATGCCGCGGCGGACCTTGAGCACGATGGTGGCGCCGTTGTCCTCCATCGTCCACGACTCGGCCAGGTGCCCTTCCCACTCCCCCGGCATCGAGCGGAAGAGCCCGGGCCGGTTGTCGATCGGCCGCACCTTCCACATCAGCGGCGCGTCGGTGGTGTTGGCCACCGTGACGTAGGCGCCCTGCGACTTGAACACGGCGGGATCCAGCGAGTCGATGTCCGAGTCCCACGCCACCACCAGCGTCTTCTTGTCCTGCGCGGCGGCCCGCCGCCCCGCGGCGAGCGCGGCGGCGCCCACCCCCGCGGTCACGAGAAAGTCGCGTCGACTGACTCCGGATCCCATGTGTGCCTCCTCAGTCCGTGATCTCTTCGGACCAGAAAAAGATGTTCTTCGATCGCTCCAGGTAGTTCCCGTAGAGCTGACGCATCAGCTCCTGGCCCGCGGGCGACGCGATGTCCCGCTGATACTGGTCCACGTCGCGGATCTCGATCCGCTCGATGTAGCTCCAGCCCGCCGTCTCGGCGCCGTTGATGGGCCCTTCGATGCGATGGGTGCGATAGCTCACGATGCTGGGCAGCGATCGCGCCACCACGTAGTCGTACTCCCGCAGCCAGCGCTCGTAGTCCTCGCGCTCGACGCCCGGCTTCAGCGTCGTGATCACGTACCGTACCGGCATGGTCCCTTCTCCCCGCGGCCTCTCCCCGCGCCGCCGGCCAGGGGTTCGAAGCAGTCGAGCACGTCGCCGGGGGCCAGCACCGCGTCCCGCTCCGCGACCGCCTGGTTGCGCGCCACGACCCACGTGTCCTGGTCGGCGCCGAGCCCGGCGAGGACCTCTCCGATCGTCGCGCCCGCGTGGAGGTCGAGGGTGGTCCGGCTCGCCCCGTCGGGCAGGAAGCGCCGAAGCGTGCCGTGCATCACCACCGTGACCGTCACCGCCCCGCCGCCCTCACCCGCGGCATGACTTCCTGCTGGAACCGCTCGATCACCGTCTCGATCCGCCCGTCGGGCGACAGCGGGTAGAGCATGAGCTGCGTGATCCCCTGCTCCGCGAGGCGGACCACGCCCGCCGCCACCTCGTCGGGCGGGCCGGCCAGGGTCACCGCGTCGACGAAGCTCTCCGGCACCTCCGCGGCCGCGGCCTGGAACGGCCGGGGGTCGTAGGCGTACGTGAGGCCCTCGAGGTGCTTGGCGAGGGCGGGCGGGACCGCGAGCCCCGCGGTGGTGAAGGTGAAGAAATCCGGGCGCTGGGCGGCCAGGCTGCGCACGATCGTCGGCTTCATGAGGTCGCGCGCCGCCCGCCGATCGTCGTGCACGCAGACGTTGATCCGGGCCACGAGATCGATCCGGCCCACGTCGCGGCCGGCCTCGCGCGCTCCCGCGGCCACCGTGTCGCGGAAGAAGGCGAGCAGCGGCCCCGCGACGCAGCCCTGCATGATCGCGCCGTCCGCCACCCGGCCCGCGGCCCGGACCCCGACCGGGCGCTGGGAGGCGATGTACATCGGCACCTCCGCCCGCACCGGCTTGAAATCGAGGCGGCCGCCCTCGATCTGCACGACCGACCCCTTGTACGTGACCGTCTCCCCGGCGAGGAGCCTGCGGATGACCTCGACCGCCTCGCGCAGGCCCGGGCCCGGCTTCTCGCGGGCGATGCCCAGCTCGCGGAAGCCGCTGACCCCGGCCCCGATGCCGAGCACCGCGCGCTGCCCGGAGATCTCGTCGAGGGTCGCGATGGCCATCGCGGTCAGCGCGGCGTGGCGCGAGTACGGGTCGGTCACGCACGGGCCGAGCTTGATCCGCTGCGTGCGCAGCGCGGCGAGCGTCAGCGAGGCGTAGACCTCGCGGAAGAAGCGCTCGTCGGCCAGCCAGAGGTAGTCGTAGCCGGTACGCTCGGCGAGCTGGGCGATCTCGGCCAGCCGGGCGGCCGGGTGCGAGGGCAGCAGGAGGAGCCCGGTGGTGATCGCCATCAGCCCGCCTCCCGACGCGAGGCGAGGACGATCTTCTCCGCGGTGATCGGCAGGCTGGTGATCCGGCCCCCGCCCGCGGCCGCGATGGCGTTGGCCACCGCGGCGGGGGGCTCGACGTTCGGCGGCTCGCCCACACCCTTGGCCCCGAACGGCCCCACCCCGCCCGGGTGCTCCACCAGGATCGACTCGATGCGGGGCACGTCGAGCGAGGTCGGCATCTTGTAGTCGGTCAGGTTCGCGTTCAGCACGCGTCCGTCGCGGTACACGATCTCCTCGGACAGGGTCTGGCCGAGGCCCTGGGCCACCCCGCCCTCGATCTGCCCCTCGATGTAGGTCGGGTTCAGGGCGAAGCCCACGTCCTGCGCGACCACGTACTTGTGGATGGTGACCTCGCCCGTCGCTTCGTCCACCGTGAGATCCACCGCGTGGGCGTGGAAGCTCGGCGAGTGGAAGGCCGGGTAGACGTGGCCCTCGACCCGCTTGGTGTCGTAGGCGGTGCCGGGCGCGATGAAGGTGCCGTGGGCGATCATGCCGCCGCCCGCCTGCTGGGACTGGCGCGCGAGATCCGCGAGGGAGACGCGGCCGCTCGGCCCGACCACGTGCTTGTCCCGCAGGGCGAGCGCTTCCTCCGACACCCCGAGCTGGACGGCGGCCAGGGCGAAGAGCTTGCGCTGGAGCTCGGCCGCGGCGGCCCGGCAGGCGTTGCCCACCGCGAAGGCGGTCCGGCTCCCCTGGGCCCCGAAGTCGAAGGGGGTCGCGAACGTGTCGCCGGAGACCACCGTGATGTCGGCGAGGTCGACCCCGAGCGACTCGGCCAGGACCTGCGCCGCGCCGGTGAGCGCCGCGGTGCCGATCTCCACCGCGCCGGTGTTCAGGGCCACGGTGCCGTCGGGGTTGATCTTGACGTAGACGCCCGACGACCCGCCGGTCGTCGTCCACCAGCCGCAGGCCAGGCCCTTGCCCCGTCCGGGCTCGGGCCGCCGGTCCCGCCAGCCGATGGCCGCCGCGGCGCGCCGCAGGCACTCCTCGAGCCCCACCGCGGTCAGGACCTGCCCGGTCGGGCCCTCGTCGCCCTCGTGGACGATGTTGCGCAGCCGCAGCTCGAGCGGGTCGATGCCGAGCGCATCCGCGATGATGTCCATCTGCGACTCCACCGCGAAGTTCGCCTGGGGCCCCGACGGCGCGCGGTACGAGCCGCAGTTGGTCTTGTTGGTGTAGACCGCGTAGCCCTCGAGGTGCAGGTTCGGCGTGCGATACGGCCCGGCCAGAACCAACGTCGCCACCGAGGCGACACCGGGGCCCGACCCGGCGAAGGCACCGGTATCGAAGTAGATGCGACCCTGCCGGGCGGTGAGGCGCCCCTCGCGGGTCACCCCGGTCTTGAGCTCGATCACCGTGCCCTGCCGCGGATACGCGGCGGTCAGCTCCTCCTCGCTGGTCGTCAGCACCTTCACCGGCCGGCCGGACTTCCGGGCGAGCAGCGCCGCGAAGTGCTCGACGCCGATGCGCAGCTTGCCCCCGAATCCGCCGCCCACCCCCGGAACGATCACGCGAATCTTCGACGGCGCGATCGCGAGGATGTCGGCGAGGGTGGCCTGCACGTCGAACGGCAGCTGCGTGTTCGACCAGACCGTGACCTGGCCCGAGCTGTCCCACGCGGCCACCGCGGCGCGCGGCTCCGTGTAGCCCTGGTGCACCATCGCGGTCGTGAACCGATGCTCGAACACCCGGTCGGCCTCGACCCAGCCGCGCTCCACGTCGCCCACCACGATACGGGCGCGGTTGCACACGTTGCCGTCGCGCTGGAGGATCGGGTTCGCGGTGTACGAGCGCCACTCCGGGTGGATCAGCGGGGCGCCCGGGGCGAGCGCCGCGGCGAGGTCGAGCACGGGCGGGAGGGGCTCGTAGACCGCCTCGATCGCGGCCAGGGCCGCCTCCGCCGCCTCGAGCGTGACCGCGGCCACCGCGGCCACCGGTTGGCCCACGTAGCGCACCACGTCCGAGGCGAAGACCGGCTCGTCCTTGACCGCGGCCCCGTACCGGACGTCGGGCACGTCGGACGCCGAGATGACCGCGCGCACGCCGGGCAGGCCCGCCGCGCGGCTGGTGTCGAGCCGGGCCAGGCGCGCGTGCGGCTCGGCGCTGCGGAAGACCTTGCCGTACAGCATGCCGGGCAGGGCGAAGTCCGCCGCGTAGACGGCACTGCCGGTCACCTTGCCCGGGGCGTCGAGGCGCGGGAGCGAGTGGCCGACGACCCGCGGGGCCGCGCTCACGACGTCACCGACCCGGCCATGCGGCCCGCCGCGTCGAGCACCGCGTCCACGATCTTCTGGTACCCGGTGCAGCGGCACAGGTTGCCGGCCAGCGCCTCGCGGACCTGCGCCTCGCTCGGCCGTGGGTGGTCGTCGAGGTAGGCCTTGGCGGAGAGGATCATCCCCGGGATGCAGTAACCGCACTGCACGGCCCCGTGCTCCACGAAGGCCTGCTGCAAGGGGTGGAGCGTGCCCGCCGGCGCCGGCCCTTCACCAGCCGGCGCCAGCCCTTCAATGGTCGTGATCGCGCGGCCCTGGGCCACCACCGCCAGGTAGAGGCACGAGTTCACGGCCAGGCCGTCGACGAGCACCGTGCAGACCCCGCATTCCGCGTCGAGGCAGTTGGTCTTGGTCCCGGTGAGACCGAGGTCGGTGCGCAGCACGTCGAGCAGCGTGCGGTCGGGCTCGACGAGCGCTTCGTGACGCTCGCGGTTGATCGTGAGCACGATCGGGATCCTCGCCATGGTCTCTCCCTGCGGGTCGTGGTCGCCTAGGTGGCCCGCCGGACCCGCTCGACGCAGCGGTCGAGGGCGCGCCGGACCAGGACACCGACCAGATGCCGTCGAAACGTCGCGGAGGCTCGCACGTCGTCGATGGGGCGGCAGGCCTCCTGGGCCGCTGCGGCCGCGCGCTCGAACGCCTCG
>DATFAJ010000696.1:0-19539 GCA_035254745.1 Candidatus Methylomirabilota bacterium
GCCCCGCGCGCCCACGAGAGCAGCCACGGCACCCGGCGGCCGTCGCGCACCTCGGTGGCCGCCATCGTCACTCCCGCCCGCGGGCCCGCGGGCGGCTGCTCGCAGACCGGCTCGGCGACCAGGACGCGGGGCAGCCGCGCACGCACGGCGCGCGCCGGCACCAGGCGTGCCAGCGCGGTCGCGTCGTCGGCCGCCAGCGCGTGGAAGAGGCGGTCGGCCGCCGCGCCCAGCTCGCGATGCCACGCGTTCGCAACCTGTCGCCGCGCGAGCGCGAGACCGCCCGCGGCCGCCAGGCGGTAGCGGTCCTCGTACTCAGTCTGTCCCGTGCAGCCGGGCTTCCAGCCCGGATAGCGCGGCTGGTAGCGCAAGACGAGCTCGCCCGGCTGGGTGCGCCAGTCGGACACCCAGAGCCCGTCGGGCCACTGGTCCGCGGTGGTCCAGGCGGGCTGTACCCGATCAGGATCACGACTCTCCCAGAGCTCGGCGCGCAGCGAGCGCACGCCCTCCGCCGCGGGCGGTCCGCTCCAGAGCGCCATCACCCGCACGACGCGGTCGGCGCCCGCCGGCCACACCTGGGCGTCGAGCAGGCCCTCGTGGGTGGACGCGCCGGCGAGCGCGGCGCCGGCGCCGGTCCCGGTGTAGAAGCGGAGCGAGCCCGAGCCCTCCACGCCGGTGAGGCTGTAGAGCCCGATCGTGATGGGCCCGCGACGGCCCGCGGCGGGAACGCGGAGCACGCGGAGCGTCGCGCCGCCCCACGCCTCCATCATCGCGTCCATCCGATCCCGGATGAACACGAGCGACGAGAACGGCTCCTCGCCGCGCAGGCTGTCGAGGACCTCGGCGTCCACCAGCTCGTAGAGCTGGCCGACCGCCCGCTCGCGCTCCGCCGCGTCGGTGGCCGAGGCCAGCTGCTCGCGCGCGATCGCGCGGAAGCGCTCGAGCCGGTCCTGCGCGCCCGCGGGCGCGGCGACCGTCCCGCCGACGAGCAGGGCCACCGCGAGCCACCGGGCGAACCATGGCGCGCGCATGCCGCTAGCGTACAATGGTCGCGCATGAGCCGCATCCTGGATCGTTACATCGTCAAGGAGCTGGGCCCCCCGTTCGCGATCGGGGTGGGCGTCTTCACGTTCTTCCTCGTCATCGACCGGATCTACCAGCTCACCGACCTGGTCATCACCAAGAGCGTGCCCTTCGCCCTCGTGATGCCGCTGCTGCTCTACATGCTCCCCTCCTTCCTGGCCCTGACCCTGCCGATGGCCACGCTGGTGGCGGTGCTGCTGGTGTGCGGCCGGCTCGCGGGCGACCTGGAGGTGGCCGCGCTCAAGGCCTCGGGGGTGAGCCCGCTCCGCCTCTTCCGTCCCTTCCTGGCGGTGGGCGTGCTCGTGACCCTGCTCATCGCCTGGCTCACCCTCGCGGTGGGCCCGTGGTCGAGCGGGGCCTTCCAGCGGCAGCTCTTCCGGATCCTCCAGTCGCGCGCCTCCACCGGCATCAAGGAGCGCACGTTCAGCGCGACGTTCAACCAGTTCGTGATCTACGTGGACGAGGTGAGCCCGTCGCAGGTGCGGCTGCGGGGGCTCCTGGTCTCCGACGAGCGCAACCCCGAGCAGTCGCGCATCATCGTGGCCCGCGAGGGCCGGCTCCTGAGCGACGAGGCCGCCCGCCGCATCACCCTGCGCTTCCTCGACGGCTCGATCAGCGAGAGCGACGTGGGCGACCGGCGGCGCTTCCGCCAGACCTACTTCAGCCTCTACGACATGAGCCTGCCGATCGACTCGCCGATCACGGCGGCCTCCCGGGAGGAGAAGCCCGAGAAGCAGCTGCCCCTCCGCCAGCTCATCAGCGAGGCGGATCGGCTCCGGCGCGAGGGGCAGATCGCCACCCCCTACTACGTGGAGCTGCACAAGCGCTTCGCGCTGCCGGTGGCCGCGCTCGTGTTCACGCTGGTGGGCTTCCCGCTCGGCATCCGCTCGCACCGTGGGGGGCGCGCGGTCGCGCTGGCCCTCTCCTTCGGCATCGTGGTGTCGTACTACATCCTCTACACCTCGATGGAGGGCTTCGCCCTGCGGGGACGCCTGCCCGCCGGCATCGCGGTGTGGATCCCCAACGCGCTCCTAGCCCTGGTGGAGGTGGCCATGCTGCGCGCGGCGGTGGTGGGCGTCTCCCCCGCCTGGCTCGATCTCTTCTGGCGGCTGTGGGCCAAGGTCGGCGAGCGGCGGTCGGGCCGCTCGGCCCGGCCGCTCGACGAGCGCCGCCGGCACCGGCTGGGACGGCTCACCGGCCCGCGCGAGTCGACGTTCATCATGGACCGCTACCTGATCCGCCAGTACCTGATCTACCTCGGCATCGGCACCGTGATCGGCGCGGTGCTGATCGGGGTCGTCGACCTCCTGCAGACCCTCGACCGCTTCCTGCGGGTCAAGCCTCCCTTCACCACGATCCTCGAGCACTTCGCCTACCGGCTGCCCGGCGAGCTCTACAAGGGCCTGCCGATGATCGTGCTGATCGCCACCGTGTTCCTGTTCCTCTCCCTCACCCGCCAGCGCGAGCTCGACGCCTTCAAGGCGGCCGGCATCAGCCTCTACCGGGCGAGCCTGCCCGTCCTGCTGGTGGCCGGCGCGATCAGCGTGCTGGCGGTGGCCTTCCAGGAGACGATGCTGCCCGACATCAACGCCAAGTCGGAGGAGGTCGACCGGGTCAAGATCCGCGGACAGCTCCCCCGCCACCTGCAGCGGCAGACCCAGATCTGGTACCGCTCGTCCGACACCCGCTTCTTCCGCATGGCGCTGCTCGACCCGGTCGGCAAGTCGATGGAGGGGCTCACCGTGCTCGACATCAGCCGCGACTTCCGCCTGCTGGAGCGCCTCGACGCCCGCACCGCGCAGTGGTCGGCCGAGGGCTGGCAGGTCACCGACGGCGTCTTCCGGCGAGTCGGCCCCCAGAACCGCATCACCTCGGAGCTGTTCGACTCGCGCGTGCTCGCCATGCCCGAGCACATCGACGACTTCATCCAGCTGCAGAACGCGCCGGACACCATGAGCTTCCTCGAGCTGCGCGCCTACGTGGCGCGCCTGCGCGACGGCGGCCACCGGGTCACCCGCTACCTCGTGCAGCTCTACTCCAAGCTCTCGTTCCCGCTGGTGCACGTGATCATGGCGCTGGTGGCCATCCCCTTCGCGCTGGTGTCTCCCCGGAGCGGCGGCCGGGCCATGGGGATCGGCGTGGCCATCGTGATCGCGGTGGGCTACTGGGTGGTGCACTCCGTGGCCCTGGCGTTCGCCCAGGCCGACCTGCTGCCGGCCGCGCTGGCGGCCTGGACCGCCAACATCGTCTTCGCCGGCATCGGCACCGCCCTCTTCCTCAGCGCCAGAACATAAGAGGGGTCAGCGGCCCTCGCGCAGGCGGCGGAGGGCCTCCTCGATGCGCTTCTGCTCCTGGCCGTACGCGGTCCAGTCTCCCTTGCGGAGCGCCTCCTGGCCGCGCTGCCAGGCCTCCCACGCCTGCTGCACCGCCGCCGAGATCGCGGCGCTCGCCGCGGGCGGGGGTGCCGCCTGGCCGCGCTCACCCGGGCGCGCGACCACCTCCTCGCCCCGCACCCGCCCACCGAAGATCCGGGCGAGCGACGCCTCGAGGGTGGGCTCCATCGCGATCTGGTTGCCGTAGGCGACCACGACCCGCCGCAGCTCGGGCAGCGCGCCCTGCTCGGTCGCGGCCAGGTAGAGCGGCTGCACGTATATGAGCGACTGGTCGATGGGGATCGCGAGGAGGTTGCCGCTGATCACCCGCGAGCCCTGCTGGTTCCAGAGCGAGATCTGCTGGGAGATCACCGGATCCTGGCTGATGCGCGCCTGGATGTTGCGCGGGCCGAAGACCAGCTTCTGCTTGGGGAAGTTGTAGGCGATGATGCCGCCGTAGAAGGGCGGGTCCATGCGGGCCACCATCAGGGCGATCATGTTGTCGCGCCCGCTCGGATTGAAGCCCGCGAGCAGCACGAACTCCTCCTTGGGCTCGGAGGGCAGCCGCATCACCGTGAAGTAGGGCTCCATCTCGCGCTCGCGCCCGTCCTGCTGCAGGCGCGGGAGCACCCAGAGGTCCTCCTTGTTGTAGAAGACCTGCGGATCCTGCATGTGGTAGGTGGCGTACATCCGCGCCTGGACCGTGAACAGGTCCTCCGGGTAGCGGATGTGCGCCTGCAGATCCTTCGGCATCTCGGCCAGCGGCTTCAGCAGGCCGGGAAACGCCTTGGCGTAGGTGCGGACCAGCGGATCGTCGGGGTCGGCGATGTAGTAGTTGACCGTCCCGTGGTACGCGTCCACGGTGGCCTTCACCGAGTTCCGGATGTAGTTGAGCCCCCGCACCGGGGTGGCGTAGGGATAACGATCGCTCGTGGTGTAGCCGTCGATCATCCACACCAGGCGGCCGTCGGCCCCGATCACCAGGTAGGGGTCGCGATCGAACTTGAGAAACGGGGTCGCCTCCCGGACGCGGATCCCGATGTCCCGGTACATCATCAGCCGGCTCTCCGGCCCGAGGTTGTCGTTCAGCAGGATGGTGAGCGATCCGAAGCGGGCCGCGAAGGCCGCCTTCCGCACGATCGAGGCGACCGAGATGCCTCCGCTTCCCTCGTACTTCGCGTAGACGTTCTGGTCCCCGGACGGATAGTCGAGCTCCTGGGCGCGGGTCCGCACGAAGACGTACTGAGCGCCGGGCTCGGTGCTTCCCATCTCGCCGTAGTAGATCTCCGGCCGCGTGATCCGGGGCAGCCCCGCCCCCGCGGGCGGGATGTCCTTGATGAAGAACTCGGGGAGCCCCTCGGTGCTGATCCGGTTGACCGGCCCCGCCACCAGGCCGTAGCCGTGGGTGTAGTTCAGGTGCTGGTTGATCCACTCCTTGCTCGGCAGGTCGCGATAGGACAGCTCGCGGGCCGAGAGGGTGACCTGGCGGTACTCCCCGTTCACGGTGTAGCGCCCGACGTCGACGTCCAGGAACTTGTAGTAGGTGCGAATCTCCTGGAGCTTGCCGTAGGTGGTGAGGAGCGGCCGGTGGTCCCACAGCCGGATGTTCTTGATCGTGAGGTTGTTGCGCTCGAGCGCGGCGGGAGTCAGGTTGTCCTCCGCCGCGAAGCTCTTCTCGACCACCCGGTCGAGCGCGTAGGCCTGGCGCGTCATCCGGACGTTGTGCTGGATGTACGGCCGCTCGAAGTCCAGCTCGTTGGGCTTGACCCGGTAGGTCTGCAGCAGCGCGGGCGCCACCCCGAGGCCGGCGATCCACAGCACCACCAGCACCACGAGCCCGGCGACCAGGAACCGCCAGCCGGGCCGGAACATCTGGAACACGCACGCGCCCGCGCACAGCGCGGCCAGCACCACCAGCCACTGCAGCACCGGGAGCGAGGCGTGCACGTCGGTGTAGGAGGCGCCGAACACGAGCCCGCGGGGCGAGTAGAGCAGGTCGAACCGGTCCAGCCAGAAGCCGACCCCGCGGATCAGCAGCAGCACCGCGGCCAGGCCCAGCAGGTGGGTGCGCGCCCCCGCGGCGAGACGCGGGCCGCGGGCGGTGAGCACCAGGCTCCGCTGCAGCACGTAGACCGCCGCGACCAGGACGAGGGTGCCCGCCACCAGCGCGGTGCCCCAGGCGTGGAGCAGCCGCCAGAACGGGAGCACGAAGAAGTAGAAGCCGAGGTCGCGGCTGAAGAGCGGGTCGGCCTGGCCGAACGGGGTGGCGTTCAGGTACTCGATCACGGTCGGCCACGAGCCGGTGGCCCGGGCGCCCGCGAAGAACGCGATCACCGCGATGACCGGCAGCAGCAGGCGGCGGACGAGCGGCTCGAGGATGGCGCGGCCGGGCAGACCGAGCTGGTCCTCGAGCTCCCAGAGGACGTCGGGCGGCGCGGTCCGGGCCGCCACCGAGAGATTGACGAAGAGGAACACGAACACCGCGGCGCCCACGCCCAGGAAGAGCCAGCCGCTGACGGTGAGCCGGGTGGTGAAGACGGTGGTGAAGCCGACCTCCTGGAACCACAGCCAGTCCGTGTACAGCGGCACGGCCTGGCCGACCAGGCTCAGGAAGATGAAGCCCAGGAGGACCCAGAGGCCCAGCCGGGAGCGTCGCAGGGGCACGACTCGACCGCCGGGTGGCATCTGGGCCAACGCGCTCCGTTCTAGGTCCGGCGCGTCTCGCCGGACGGGGCCGGCGAGCGCTCGGTGACGATCATGAGAACGCCCCGCGGCTCAGCGGCCACGGGGCGCGGCCTTCACCGGCGCCCGGCGTCAGACGCCGGCGTCGTCGCGAAGGTCCTTGATCCGGTTCGTGCGCTCCCAGGTGAACTCGGGCTCGTTGCGCCCGAAATGCCCGTAGGCCGCCGTCTTGCGGTAGAACGGCCGCCGCAGGTCCAGGTACTTGATGATGCCGGCGGGGGTGAAGTCGAAGTGGCGGCGGATCAGCTGCTCGAGCTTGCTGTTCGGCACCTTGCCGGTCCCGAAGGTCTCGACCATGATCGAGACCGGATCGGCGACCCCGATCGCGTAGGCCACCTGCACCTGCGCCCGCTCGGCCAGGCCGGCGGCCACCACATTCTTGGCCACGTGCCGGGCCATGTAGCAGGCGGACCGGTCGACCTTCGTCGGGTCCTTCCCGGAGAACGCGCCGCCCCCGTGCGGGCAGGAGCCGCCGTAGGTGTCGACGATGATCTTCCGCCCGGTGAGCCCGGTGTCGCCCATGGGCCCGCCGGTGACGAAGCGGCCGGTGGGATTGATGTGGTAGGTGACCCGGTTGGGATCGATCAGGTGCTTGGGAATCGTCGGCAGCACCACCTGCTCGATCATGTCCTCGCGGATCTTGGAGAGACCGGTCTCCGGACCGTGCTGCGTCGAGATGACCACCGTCTCCACTCCGACCGGCTTGCCGTCCACGTACCGGACGCTGACCTGGCTCTTGCCGTCGGGACGCAGGTACGGGAGCTGGCCGCTCTTCCGGACCTGGGTGAGCCGCAGGCAGAGCTTGTGGGCCAGCATGATCGGCAGCGGCATCAGCTCCTCGGTCTCGGTGCAGGCGTACCCGAACATGAGCCCCTGGTCGCCCGCGCCGAGCTTGTCCACGCCCATCGCGATGTCACCCGACTGCTCGTCGATCGCGGTGATGACCCCGCACGTCTCGTGATCGAAGCCGAACTTGGCGCGGGTGTAGCCGACCTCCCGGATCGTCTCGCGCGCGACCCGGGGGATGTCCACGTAGCACGAGGTCGTGATCTCCCCGGCCACCACCACGAGGCCGGTGGTGAGGAGCGTCTCGCAGGCGACCCGACCGGTCGGATCCTGCGCCAGGACCGCGTCGAGGACCGAGTCCGAGATCTGGTCGGCGATCTTGTCCGGATGTCCTTCGGTCACCGACTCCGAGGTGAACAGGTACTCCTCACGCGCCATGCCCCAAAGCCCTCCGTCGCTTCGTCAGGGTTCTACTGCGAATACGTGACATTAGCACGCCCCCCGGGGCCTCTCAAGCGGATTCCCCGCTTTCCGGCGCGCCCGCGGCCATTTCTCCGACGCGCAGGCGCAGCGACACCTCCCACGTCTCGCCGGGGCGCAGCCGCACCGGCCAGATCACGAGCACCGCCGACCCCTGGTAGATCCGCTCGAAGCCGCTCTCGGAGAGCGAGACCGTCTCGACCGGGGCCCACGCGATCTCGGCGGGGGCGGAGCAGCTCAGCGCGATCTCGCCGCCCAGCCACTCGTCGACCATCGCGAGACCGTGCGCCCCCTCGAGTCGGCCCCGGCTGCCGAGCGAGGGCCGGCCGGCCACCCGGAAGTACCGACCGGGCGCGGCACCCGCGCTGAGCGTGAGGTTGCACTGCACCGCCCAGCGCGCGTCGAGCGGCTCCTCCCCCTCCCAGCGCAGCCGATAGCCGGCCGCGACCACCGGATCGTCCGCCGCGACGACCAGCGACTTCTGCAGCGACATCGGGCGGCCGTCCGGACGCAAGAGCGAGCAGAGCACCGCCACCTCGCGCGGCGAGGTCTTCACCTCGTGGTCGAGCGGCCGCTCGGCCACCGCGACCCACGCGGCGTCCCACGGCTCGAGCGGATCGAGCGGCTCGCGCCCGTCGGCGGGGGGGAAGAGGCCGTCGAGGAGCACGGCGCGCCGGAACCGATCGTAGCGCAGCAGCGCGGTGAGCCCGGCTTCCTTGACCGCGGGCGGGGCATGGATCGTCTGCACCTCGCCGGGGCGGCCCTCGCGGGGCCGCTCCTCGACCTGTCGGTGATACGCCTCCGGCCGCCGGGTCAGCACGTCCGCCACGTCGACCTCGCCGCCCATCCAGGCGAGCTCGGTCAGGCAGCCGCCGCGCGCGGGGCGCACCACCGCCCCGAGCGAGCGGGTGCGCACCGTGACCTCGACCTCGCCGTCGCCGTCGACGTCCGCGCGCACGCACTCGATGCCGATCGGCTTGCCCGCCCCGTCGAGGCCGCGCTCGCAGCCGATCAGGGCCGACTTCACCGCGCGGCGCAGGTGCGGCAAGTAGCAGCCGCCGAACACGCCGTGCCAGTACGCGTCGTTGGCCTGGCCCTGCCACAGCCGCTCGCGGGCCGCCAGGAGCCGCGGGTCGCGCGGGCGCGCGGAGAGCCCCTCGTGCACGCGCCGGGAGAGACGCAGCGTCTTCCAGTAGGCGTCGCCGACCTCCGGATACTTGACGAGGAAATTCCGGAAGAAGCCGCCGCGCAGGAGGCGGGCGAGGCGCTCGCCGTCCGGCAGCTCCTGCAGCCGGTGCCGGGCCGCGGCCAGCTCCGCGGCGGCGGCCGCGGGCAGCGCCCACTCGCCCATCTCGGTGTAGGCCGCGGTGGGCAGGTACACCCGCCCGGCGGGCGGGTGCGCGTCGAGGTAGCGCGAGAAGGTGGACACCGCGAGCCACGGCGCCGCGCGCAGGGCGTCCAGGAAGCGCACCAGCCATCGCTCGCCGTAGACGAGCCGGTCGGTCCCCGGCCACACCCCGAACTTCTCGCCGTCGTCCACGAGGGTGACCGCCCCCGCCCCGCGCCGCCCCTCGAGGTAGCGCAGGCTCTCCGCCGGATCCGAGAACGGCACCAGGTAACGCAGGCGCTGGTTGATCGGGAACACCGCCACCGACGCGCCCTGCTCCTCGGTGAGGTAGTAGCCGCCCAGCGTCTCGGGGTCGAGGCCGGCGAGCGCGAAGTGCGAGTCGTCCACCAGCACGAACTCCACCCCGGCCTCGCGCAGCACTCGCGGCAGCTGGGGCTCCCAGATCCGCTCCGCGAGCCACATCCCGCGCGGGGTCACCCCCCAGTGCGACTTGAGGAACTGGGCGAGGGCCTGGATCTGGCCCACCTTGTCCCAGTCCGGGAGCAGGGCCAGGATCGGCTCGTAGAAGCCGCCGCCCAGGAGCTCCACCCGCCCGTCCGCGGCGAGCCGTCCCAGCAGGTCGAAGGTCGGGCGGGCCCGGGCCTTGAGGGCCTCGAGCAGGCCTCCCGAGCAGTGCACGGTCAGCGGCAGGCCGCTCCCGGCCCGATCGATGGTCTCGAGGAAGGGGTGGTACGCGCGGATGACCGCGTCGTCGACGACGGACTCGAAGTTGCCGACCGGCTGGTGATTGTGGATGCCGAGCAGGAAGTGGAGCCGGTCGTCACTCACGGTCGAGGTCCCGGTGCCTGACGATCGGACTCAGGCCGAGACCGGTCAGGAAGGAGCGGAGCGCCTCCACCAGCATCACGGAGCGATGCCGACCTCCGGTGCAGCCGATGGCCACCGTGAGATACGCCTTGCCCTCGCGCTCGTAGAGCGGCAGGAGGAACTTCAGCAGCCCCTCCAGGCGCGAGAGCAGCTCGCGGCTCTCGGAGAACGACATCACGAACTCCTCGACCGCGGGGTCGCGGCCGTCGAGGGCCCGCAGCCGATCCACGAAGTGCGGGTTGGGCAGGAAGCGGACGTCGAAGACCAGGTCGGCGTCGTAGGGCACCCCGTGCTTGAAGCCGAAGGAGACCAGGGAGACGGTGAGGCCGCCGCCCTTGGCCGCCTGGGGGCCGTAGGAGTGCACCATCTGGTCCTTGAGCTGGTGCACGGTCAGCGACGTGGTGTCGATGACCCGGTTGGCGATCTCGCGGAGATGCGCGAGGGCCTTGCGCTCGGCCCGGATGCCGTCGAGCACGTTGCCCTCCCCGGCGAGGGGATGGCGTCGCCGGGTCTCGTGGTACCGGCGCACCAGCGTCTCGTCGGAGGCCTCCAGGAAGAGCACGTCGACCCGGTGCCCGCGGCTGCGCAGCTCCTCGATCGTCTCCACCATGTTGACCAGGTACTCCCCCTCCCGCACGTCGACCCCGAGCGCGATGGCCTGGATGCCGCGGCTCGAGTTGGCGCAGAGCTCCGCGAAGGTCGGGATCAGGGTGGTGGGCAGGTTGTCCACGCAGAAGTAGCCCAGGTCCTCGAGACACTTGATCGCGTAGCTCTTCCCCGCGCCGGACAGCCCGGTGATGATGACGAAGCGGATGGGCTCGACGACGGGAGCGGTCACGCCGCCGGCCTCACGGGCGGGCCGGGCGACGGGGGCGGCGCTTCGTCGTCTCGCGCACCTGGCGACGGAGGGCGAGCACCGCCCGGTCCACCGCGACGGCCAGGTCGGGCGCGGTCTCCCGGCTGCGGAAGGCGCGGGACCGGGCCAGGAGCGTGAGGGCCGCGGTGCGTCGGTGCTTCTCGCGCGAGAGGATCGCGCGCGTCTCCACCACCGCGGGGAGCATCGGCTCGAGCTTGGCGAGCTTGCGGGTGAGCTCGTCCTTGTAGGTCTTGGAGACGGTCATCCCGCGGGTGCTGATGATCACCTGCACCGAACCCGCCCTCAGCGCTTCTTGGACTGCAGCCGCCGTTGGTGCGACGGCAGGATGCCCAGCTCCTCCCGGTACTTGGCCACCGTGCGTCGGGCGATGGTCAGGCCCTGGCCCTGGAGCGCCTGGGCGATCTCCTGGTCGGAGAGCGGCTTGCCGTTGTCCTCGCCGCTCACCATGTCGCGGATCGTCTTCTTCACCGACACCGACGAGACCATCGAGCCGTTGTCGGAGGCGATGCCGCTGTGGAAGAAGAACTTCAGCTCGAAGAGCCCCTGCGGGGTCTGCACGTACTTGTTGGTGGTGACCCGGCTGATGGTGGACTCGTGCATGCTGATGTCGTCGCCCACGTCGCGCAGGGCGAGCGGCCGCAGGTAGGGCAGGCCCTTGTCGAGGAACTCGCGCTGGAAGTTGACCAGGCTCTGGGCCACCTTGCGCAGCGTGCGCTGGCGCTGCTCCACGCTCTTGATCAGCCACACCGCGCTGCGCAGCTTCTGCTCCACATACTGCTTGGCCTCGTCCCCCGAGCGGCGCAGCAGCGAGCGGTAGAGCGAGTTCACCCGGAGGCGGGGAATGCCCTCCTCGTTCAGGATCACCACGTAGTCCTCGCCCACCTTCTGGATCGTGACGTCGGGCACCACGTAGCGGGAGTCGTTGGTGGAGAAGCGCCGACCCGGCTTGGGCTCGAGGCTCTGGATCTCCTCGATCGACTCCATCACCCGCTCGAGCGGCAGCTTCATGGCCCGCGCGATCTCCGAGTAGCGGCGACGCTCCAGGTCCTCGAAGTGCTTCTCCACGATCTCGACCGAGACCGGGTCGGGCTCCGCGTCCGCGGTGAGCTGCAGGAGCAGGCACTCCTGCACGCTCCGCGCCGCGACGCCGGGCGGGTCGAAGGCCTGGATGCGCCGGAGCGCGGCCTCGACCGCCTCGGCCCCGCAGCCCATGCCCCCCGCCACCTCGCCCACGTCGGCCCGGAGATAGCCGTCCTCGTCGAGGTTGCCGATGATGGCCTCGCCGATGCGCAGGAGCTCCTTGTCGTCGGTGCTGAGGCGGAGCTGCTCCATGAGGTGCTCGGTCAGCGAGGTGTCGCTGCGCCCCAGGTTCTCGAACGGCAGCTCGTCGCGCTCCTCCATCGAGACCGGGGTGCGCTCGTCGCCGTGGTCGTCGAAGATCGCGGAGGACAGGTCGAAGGGCAGGTCGTCGGCCCGCTCCCCGTCCACCGAGCTCGTCTCCTTGGACGGCTGCTCCGCCGCCTCCGGAGCGGGCGGCGCCTCCGCGGGCGCGGGGGCGTCCGCGGTACCCGCGGTCGCGGCCGGGGCCTCCGCGGTCTCCGCGTTCTCGACCGGGATCTCCTCGAGGAGAGGGTTCTCCTCCAGCTCCTTGCGCACGACCTGCTCGAGCTCGAGGGTGGAGAGCTGGAGGAGCTGGATCGCCTGCTGGAGCAAGGGGGTCATGACGACCCGCTGGCTCATTCGCTGTACGAGTTTCATAGCGAGAACTTCTCGCCCAAGTAGATCTCCCGGGCCTTGGAGTTGTTGGCCAGTTCGGTCGCGGTGCCGGAGGCGAGGATGCGACCGTCGTACAGGATGTAGGCGCGGTCGGTGATCGCCAGCGTCTCGCGCACGTTGTGATCGGTGATCAGGACCCCGATCCCGCGCTCCTTGAGGCGCGCCACGATCTCCTGGATGTCGCCGATCGCGATGGGATCGATGCCGGTGAACGGCTCGTCGAGCAGCAGGTACCGAGGGTTCGTCACGAGGGCACGCGTGATCTCGAGCCGTCGCCGCTCGCCGCCCGACAGCGTGAACGCCTTGTGGCGGGCGAGGCGGGTGAGGTCGAGCTCCGCGAGCAGCTCGCCGAGCCGGGTCATGCGCTCGTGATGGGACAGGTCGAGGGTCTCCAGGATCGCGAGCAGGTTCTCCTCCACGGTCAGCTTCCGGAAGACCGACGACTCCTGCGGCAGGTAACCCATCCCGAGGCGGCAGCGCTTGTACATCGGCAGCTCGGTGACGTCCTGCCCCTCCAGGAAGATCCGCCCCCCGTCCGGCCGCAGCAGGCCCACGATCATGTAGAACGACGTGGTCTTGCCCGCCCCGTTGGGCCCGAGCAGGCCGACCACCTCGCCGGGGTGGATGTCCAGGCTCACGCGGTTGACCACCACGCGGCTCCGGAACCGCTTGCGCAGACCCTGGGCGATCAGGCCTTCCATCTTACGCGGGGGCCCAGAAATGGCCCCCGCGCTCCCCCAGCCGCGGACGGCCATCGAAACATGTGGACCTGCATTGAGTGGCTCTGCGCGGGCCTCCGCGCTGCTCCCGCGGTGGACGGCCTTCGAGGCACCCCGACGTACGCTGGGCGGCTTCGCGCAGACTCCCGCACGCGCGACTCATTGGCACTGGCCGGCAACCGGCTTGGGGCGAGGCGCCGTCTCGTCCTGGGTCTTGGGGTAGAAGACCGCCTTGACGCGCTCCTGCTGGCCGCCCTCCACCACGCTCCGGTCCTCCGCGAGATAGATCGTGATGCGCTCGCCGGTCACCACGTTGTCGTCGCGCCAGACCCGCGCGTTGCCGATCAGCACCACCCGCTGCTCGGCGTCGTAGTACTCGGCCCGCTTCGCGGTGCCGCTGCGGCAGTCCCGGGTGATGATGCGCACGTTGCCCGTCGAGATGGTGCGCACGATCCGATCGCCCTTGTCGTCGAGGTAGACCTCCATGCGATCGGCCCACTGGGTGGAGCTGTTCTGGCTGGCCACCACGTTGCCGCTGAACACGACCAGGCCTTCCTTCTGGATGTTCTCGAGCTGGTCGGCGTCGACGGTGACCGGCCCGTTCCGGCCGTCGGCCGAAGCCGCCCCGTCCGGCCGCGTGGTCGGCGCGGTCGACGAGGGGCGCGGCGGGCGCGGGCGCGCGGGCGCGCCCTGGGCCCACGCGGGACCCGCCAGGACCAGAGCCGTCCAGACCGCGAGCACGCCGACCATCGTTCGTCGCATCAGGAGCGCCCGTCCCGACCCGCGTCGACGGGGACCCCGGCGCCGCGCTTGAACGTCGCGCGCACGCGACCCTTGATGCTGCTGACCTCCTCGGCCACCCGCGACTCGAAGCCGGTGCCGTGCACCACCGCACCCGCCCGGTAGATCACCACCGGATCCTCGGTCCACGCGCGCTGGGCCTCGGCGTCCCAGCGAAGGCGGTCGGTCTCGAGCCTCAGCCCGTCGCTCGAGACCAGCACCACGTTGCCGCGCAGCTCCACGTTCTTGGTCTCCTGGTTCAGGTCGCCTTCGTCGCCGGTGACCGTCCACGATCGTGTCGCCTGATCGCCCTTGGCCGGCTGGTCCACCTTGACGGTCACCTTCTTCATCGTCGTCTTGTTCTGCTCCTCGAACGTCTCGGAGTACTCGGCGTCCAGCTGCCAGCGCGAGCCGTCCCGGCCCTGCTCTTGCAGGTGGACCTGCTTCAACCGGTAGTCGGCGCTGGTCGCGGCGGGCTCGGTGGGCAGCGCCCGAGGAACCCGGGCCCGATGAACGAGCACACCCACCACTACTGATAGGAATACCACGACCAGCGTCAGGATAATGAACGGTGCCTTCCTCATAGCAATCTCCGTGCCACGCTAGCACAGGACCGACAGTCGAGGCAATGGAAGAAGCAGGCTACGGATCGGTCAGCGCGGCGGCCAAGCGCGACGGGCCTTTAGCAGCATCTCCACCGCCTCGCGGACGGCTCCGTCTCCACCCCGGCGGCGCGCCACCCAGTGCGCGGCGCGCTTCACCTCGGCGACCGCGTTGGCGGGCGCGAGCGCGAGCCCGACCCGGTCCATGGCGGCCAGATCGGGGAGGTCGTCCCCCATCATCGCGACCGCGCTCGTGGGCACGCCGAGCCGCTCGCACAGCGCCACCAGCGCCGAGGCCTTGTCCCCTACCCCCTGGTGCACCTCGGAGACGCCGAGCTCGGTCATGCGACGGGTCACCGCGGCGGACGCGCGCGAGGAGAGCACCGCGACCTGCAGCCCCGCCTTGCGCGCGGCCACCAGGGCGAGACCGTCGTGGACGTGGAAGCGCTTCGTCTCCTCGCCGGAAGCGCCGTAGAGGAGCCCACCGTCGGTGAGCACGCCGTCGACGTCGAGGATCAGCAGCCGGATGCGCGCGGCGCGGGGAGCGGCGGTCACACGATCTTGGCGAGCAGGATGTCGTGCAGTCGGATCACCCCGGCCGGGCGACCGGCGTCGTCGGTGATCACGAGGCTCGTGATGCGCCCTTCCATCAGGGCGAGCGCGCTGGTGGCGAGCTCCTCGGCCCCGATCACCTTCGGATCGCGGGTCATGCACTCCCCCGCGCGTCGCTCGAGCAGGCCCGCCCCGTGCGCGAGCTGCTGGCGGCGCAGGTCGCCGTCGGTGAGGATCCCCACGAGCCGGCCCCGGTCGTCGACCACCGTCGTGATGCCGAACCCCTTGCTCGTCATCTCCTCGATCGCTTCCTTCATCGTGGCCTGCTCGGAGACGACCGGCACCGTCTCCCCGGTGTGCATGAGGTCGGCGACCTTGAAGAGCGACTTCCACCCGAGGCTTCCGCGCGGATGGAGCGCCGCGTAGTCCTCGGGGCGCAGGCCCCGCAGGTCCAGGAGCGCCATCGCGAGCGCGTCGCCCATGGCCAGCGCCGCGGTGGTGCTCGAGGTCGGCGCGAGGTTCATCGGGCAGGCTTCCTCGGCCACCCCGACGTCGATCACGATGTCGGCCTGCCGGGCCAGCGTGGAGGTGGGCGCCCCGGTGAGCAGGATCAGCGGGATGGCGAGCCGCTTGAGCGCGGGGAGCAGCGCCAGCACCTCGTCGGTCTCGCCGAAGTTGGACAGGGCCACGACCACGTCCTCGCGCGCCACCATCCCCAGATCGCCGTGGACGCCCTCCGCGGGATGGAGGAAGTAGGCGGGGGTGCCCGTGCTGGCCAGCGTCGCCGCGATCTTGCGCCCGATCAGGCCCGACTTGCCCATGCCGGTCACGATCACGCGACCCCGGCACCGGTGGAGCGCGGCCACCGCGTCGACGAAGCGGTCGTCGAGGCGCGCGCAGAGGGCGAGCACGCTCTCACCCTCGAGACGCAGGACCCGCTCGGCGAGGCCCAGGACGCGCGCGCGCTGCGCCCGAACGTCCATCAGGCCCGTCCCGGTCCCGCCGCGATCGCGCGAATCTCGTCGAGCAGCCGCGGCAGATCGTCCAGACGGAGCATGTTGGGGCCGTCCGACAGCGGACGGCCGTCCTCGAGCGTGCGATCGGGATCCTCGTGGATCTCCATGAACAGGGCGTCCACCCCGACCGCCACCGCGGCGCGGGCGAGGGCCTGCACGTACTGGCGCTCGCCGCCCGACCGGTCGCCCTGCCCGCCCGGCAGCTGAACCGAGTGGGTGGCGTCGAACACCACCGGATAGCCGAAGCCCCGCATGATCGGCAGCCCGCGGAAGTCGACGATCAGATTGTTATAACCAAAGCTGGTGCCGCGCTCGGTCAACAGGAGATCCTCGCTGCCCGCCCACCGCACCTTCTCCACCACGTTGATCATGTCGCGCGGGGCCACGAACTGCCCCTTCTTGACGTTCACCGGCCGGCCGCTCCGCGCGCAGGCCACGATCAGGTCCGTCTGCCGGCACAGGAACGCGGGCACCTGCAGCACGTCGAGCACCGCGGCCGCGGGGGCGACCTCCGAGACGGCGTGGACGTCGGACAGCACCGCGAGCCCGGTCTCGTCCTTGACCTTCTGGAGGATGCGGAGCCCCTCCACCAGCCCGGGCCCCCGGTACGAGTGGACCGACGAGCGGTTGGCCTTGTCGTACGACGACTTGTAGATGAACGGCACGCCCGCCGACGCGGTCACCCGCTGCAGGCGCTCGGCCATCATCAGCGCGTGCTTGTCGCTCTCGATGGCGCACGGGCCCCCGATCAGGGCCAGCGGCGCGCCGCCCCCGATGGTGACCGAGCCGATGCGGACCGGCCGCGTCGCGGTCACGCCCCGCCCTGGTGGTCCAGCGCCGCCTTGATGAAGGCGGCAAAGAGGGGATGCGGCTCCCACGGTCGCGAGCGGAACTCGGGGTGGAACTGCCCGGCCACGAACCAGGGGTGATCGGGTAGCTCGATGATCTCCACGAGCTGCTTCTCGGCCCAGAGGCCGGAGATGCGGAGCCCGTTCTTCTCGAGCCGGGTCAGGTAGTCGTTGTTGACCTCGTAGCGATGGCGATGCCGCTCCTCGATCAGCCCCTGCCCGTAGGCGCGCGAGGCCGCGGTCCCCTCGCTGAGCAGCACCGGGTAGAGTCCGAGCCGCATGGTGCCGCCCTTGTCCTGGACGTGGCGCTGCTCGGGCAGGAGGTCGATCACGTTGTGCGTCGGGGTGGGGTCGAACTCGGTGGAGTTGGCGCCCTCGAGGCCGCACACGTGGCGAGCGTACTCGATGACCGCGCACTGCATGCCGAGGCAGATGCCGAAGAAGGGCACCCGCCGCTCGCGGGCGTGGCGGATCGCCTGGATCTTGCCCTCGATGCCGCGGTCCCCGAAGCCGCCGGGCACCAGGATGCCGTCGAGCCCGGCCACGTGGCCGGCCAGCCCCTCGCGCTCGATGCGCTCGGCGTCCACCCACACCACCTCGACCGCGGCCTCGTGGGCGATGCCGCCGTGGGCCAGGGCCTCGTAGAGGCTCTTGTAGGAGTCCTTCACCTCGATGTACTTGCCCACCACCCCGATGCGGCAGCGGCGCCGGGGGGCCTTCACCCGGCGCACGATCTCCTCCCAGCGGGAGAGATCGATCGGCCGGGCCGGCAGCCCGAGCAGCTTCACGATCGACTCGTCGAGGCCCTGGTCGTGGAACGCGAGCGGCACCTCGTAGATCGTGTCCACGTCGCGCGCCGCGATGACCGCTTCTTCCTCGACGTCGCAGAAGAGCGCGATCTTGGACTTGGTGGACGGGGTGAGCGGATGGTCCTTGGCGGTGCGGCACAGGAGCACGTCGGGCTGGATACCGATGGCCCGCAATTCCTTGACCGAGTGCTGGGTGGCCTTGGTCTTGAGCTCCTGCGCGGCCTGGATGAACGGCACCAGGGTCAGGTGGACGTAGATGACGTTGTCCTTGCCCACGTCCTTCTTGAACTGGCGCACCGCCTCGAGGAACGGCAGGCCCTCGATGTCGCCCACCGTCCCGCCGATCTCGACGATCACCACGTCGACTCCCGCGGCCACCTTGCGGATCGACGCCTTGATCTGATCGGTGATGTGCGGGATCACCTGGACGGTGCGGCCCAGGTAGTCCCCCCGCCGCTCCTTCTCGATCACGGTCCCGTAGACCTTGCCGGTGGTGA
Source organism: Candidatus Methylomirabilota bacterium (assembly GCA_035254745.1). Classification (GTDB taxonomy): domain Bacteria; phylum Methylomirabilota; class Methylomirabilia; order Rokubacteriales; family CSP1-6; genus CAMLFJ01. Next base: position 18,152 of record DATFAJ010000696.1, read on the forward strand.
TGTTGTTGTCCCGGGTCATCCGCGCCGAGGTGAAGCGCTCGTAGTGGCCGAGGTCGAGGTCGGTCTCGCCGCCGTCGTCGGTGACGTAGACCTCACCGTGCTGGTACGGACTCATGGTCCCCGCATCGACGTTGATGTAGGGATCCATCTTCTGCAGCGTGACCCGGAAGCCGCGCGCCTCGAGCAGGGACCCGATCGACGCCGCCGCGAGGCCCTTGCCCAGCGAGGACACGACACCGCCCGTCACGAAGATGAACCTGGTCGTCACCTCACGCCTCCTTTCCCGATGTGAGCCATTCTTTCACGAGTTCGCGCTCCTCGGCCAGCGAGCCCACCGCTCCGTCCTGCCGGCGCCGCCTCAGCATCCCGAGCGCGCGGCCGATCTGCGGGCCGCGCGGCACGCCCAGGGCGAGCAGATCTCCGCCGGTGAGCCGCGGCTGCACCGCCCGGCCCTCCGACAGGTACCACTCGATCCGACGGCGGGCCCGCGCGTCGCCCCGGAGCCAGGCCGAGAGCGCCGCGGCCGCCGGCACCGGGCGCAGCACCTCGTCCACCCCGCTCGGGGGTAGGCGCCGGGCTTCGAGCCGGTGCGCGAGCGGGCCGGCCATCGCGCCGGCCTCGAGCCGGGCCCGCGGCTCGCCGGTGAGCGCGAGGCGATCGAGGCAGCGGCCGACCGCGGCCGGTGGGCGACCGGCGAGCACGGCCAGCATGTAGAGCTCCGCGGGATCGACGGCCACGCCGGCCGCCTTCGCCCAGTTGCCGAGCCGCTCGGCGTCGACCAGGTCACCTGGGTCCACGTTGCTTGTGTGCAGTAGACTTATCGCTCCCCATTTTACGAGATACTCGAAGGCTCGGCGGGCCCGGGTCTCGCCGGCCATCAGCTCGATCTCGCGCCAGAGACGCTGGCCGGAGAGCGCCGGGTACGAGCGGTGGACCACCGCCAGCCGGATCGCCGCCAGCGTCGGCCCGTCGGGGCGGAGGCCGAGGCGGGCGGCATAGCGCGCGGCCCGGAAGATCCGCGTCGGGTCCTCCACGAAGGCGAGAGGGCGGAGCGCCCGCAGCCGCCCCGCCCGGACGTCGCGCTGCCCGCCGAGCGGATCGAGGAGGTGCCCGAACCGATCCGGGCCGAGCGCCACCGCCATCGCATTCACCGAGAAGTCACGGCGGCGCAGATCCTCGATCAGCCCGGCCGGCTCCACGTCCGGCAGCGCGCCCGCTCCCGCGTAGCGCTCGCGCCGCGCGGAGGCCACGTCCACGCGCCCGAGCGGGGCTCCGTCGACGCCGGCGCCGGCGGGGGCGCGGCCCCCCTCAATCGACGCGGTGCCGAACCCGCCGTGCACCAGCACCGTCCCGCCGATCTCCTCGCCGAGCCGCCGCGCGAGGGCGAC
>DATFAJ010000697.1:0-6296 GCA_035254745.1 Candidatus Methylomirabilota bacterium
GAGCGACTCTACACCCCGATCTCCGGCCCAACCGGAAGCCACGGAGGGAAGCGATGACGGACGGAGGGATGGTCTTTGACGTCGGCATTGCCGATCGCATGCTCACGGCCCAGCGCTCGCCGATAGGCCGGCACATGCCGCGGGTCGACCGCGCCTGATCAACCTACTCGGCGAACGCCGTCAAGCGAAAAACGCCGCCACCACCGCTCGCCCTTACTCCGCCAGCCACACCGTGTCGAGCTGGCAGTTCAGGAAGTGGCTCGGCGTGATCGACCAGCCCCGCACCTTGGAGAGGTACGGCACGATGCGGTTCCACTGGAAGGTCATGATGTAGTGCACCTCGTCGTCGTAGAGGCGCTTCTCGAAGGTGCGCAGCAGCTTGCGGCGCTCCTCCGGGTCGGTGGCGCGGGACTGGCGCTGGTAGAGATCGTCCATCACCGTGTCCTTGTGGCGGCTGAAGTTGACCGGTGAGGTGGTCAGGAACCAGTGCAGGTCCATGTCCGGCTCGACGATGGAGTTGCACGGGGCGTTGGTGGACACCTCGAAGTCGCCGGTCTTCTGGGCCTGGAGCCACGCGGCGGACTCGAGGGTCACCTGCTTGACGTTGAGGCCGACCTGCCGCCACTGGTCGATGAGCCAGATGCCCACCGGCTCGTAGGGCTGCGGGACCCCGCGGTTGGTCAGGGTGAACGAGAGCCCCTCGGCGCCCGCTTCCTTCAGGAGGCGCCGGGCCTCGGCGCGCGATGCGTTGATGTCGGTACTGTAGCCGGCCAGCTTGGCCAGCTCCTCCGGCGGCGTGGCCCACGGCGTCCCCGGCACCTGGATGCCCGCCACGTCCTTCACGATCGCGATGCGCGAGAGGGCCTTCGAGCCCGCGTAGCGATCCAGCGCGAGCGAGAGCGCGCGGCGCACCCGCTTGTCGCCGAAAGGCTTCTTCTCCTGGTTCATCGCCACCTGGATCGAGCAGTTCCAGGGGCTCTCCTGCACCGTGATCTTGTTGCCGAGCGCCTGCACCAGGCCGTCGCGCTGCGACGGGGTGAAGCCGCGGAACTGGATCATGGCCCGCTCGCCGCGGATGGCCGACACCTGCGCCGAGGCGTCCTGGATGAAGATGGCGCGGTAGCCGTCGAGGTAGGGCTTGCCCTTGTCCCAGTAGTCGGGGTTCTTCTTGCCGACCCAGTGCGAGCCCCGCACGTACTCCACGAACTTGAAGGGCCCGGTGCCCATGATGTTCTTCTCGTACCAGTGGGGATCCTTGGCGAGGATCTCGGCCTTGTAGATGAAGTTCCAGGGCGACGACACGTTGGCGATGAAGGAGGCCTCGGGCGCCTTGAGGCGGAACACCACCGTGTCCGCGTTCGGGGCCTCCACCGACTCGACCCCGCGGTAGGCCGCCTTGCGGCTCGAGACCACGCCGGGCGGCGGGAAGATGATGTGGTCGTAGGAGGCCTTCACGTCGGCCGCGGTCATGAGGCTGCCGTCGTGGAACTTCACCCCGCGACGGACCTTGAACGTGTAGGTGCGCTTGTCCGCCGAGACCGTCCACGACTCGGCCAGGTCGCCCACGAACTTGGTGCCGGTCCGGTCGGTCGGATCCACCCGCATCAGGGTGTTGTAGTGCGGCGCGGTCGGATGGAGCATCGCGAAGGTCTCCTCGCGGTGCCCGTCGAAGCCGGGCGGCTCGGCCGCGACCACGAAGATCAGCTCGCCGCCCGCGCGGGGCTGCTCCTGGGCGATTCCCGGCGCCGGCGCGCCGAGACCGAGCGAGAGTAGCAGGCAGCCGAGGAGCGCCAGCGATCGCAAGGACCGAGTCATTTCCTACCTCCGAGAGGGGTTGGGGTGCTCAGCGGGTCTTGAGTCTGGGCAGGAGGTGCCGCGCCGCATCGTCGACCTGCGCGAGCTGGTCACCGCCCGCGAACCGCAGGGCCAGGTGGCGGGCCCCCGCGTCGATCCAGCGCTGCAGCCACTCCACGCAGCCCTCGACCGGCCCCGCGTAGGTGGCCTGGCGGGCCATGAGCGCGGCGGCCGGCGCGGAGTAGTACGTCTCGAGGAACGTGTGGAGGCGCTGCTCGGCCGCGGCCTTGCTCGGGTCGAGGGCCAGCGTGACGTAGGCCGCGCCGGTGACCGCGTCCGCGGGGCGCCCGGCCGCGCGGGCCGCGGCCTGGATGCGCGGGAAGTGCTCGGCGAAGAACTCCACGCTCGGGCCGGTCGGGAACCACGCGTCGAAGCGCGCGGCCTCGCGGAAAGCGGTGGGCCCGCTGCCGCCGATCCAGATCGGCGGGCCGCCGGGCCGGTGCGGCTTGGGCTCGACGGTCGCGCCCTCGAGCGTGAAGTGCTTGCCCGCGAACGTGACCCCGTCGCGGGTCCAGAGCGCGCGGCAGATCTCGAGCGTCTCGAGAAAGCGTCCCACCCGCCGGTCCCACGGCACGCCGCAGGCCGCGAATTCTTTGCGAATGGCGGGGCCGTCGGCGGCGATGCCCACGCCCAGGATCACGCGGCCCTCGGCCACCCGGTCAACCGTGCCGATCAGATGCGCCAGCACGACCGGATTGCGCAGGGCGGGCAGCAGCACCCCGGTGCCCAGGCGCACCCGCCGCGTCCGCGCCGCGATGGCCGCCATCAGGGTGAGCGGCTCGTGGCGAGGTCGCGCGGTGATCGAGTCGCCGATCCAGACCGAGTCGAAGCCCGCGGCCTCGGCGCGCTCGGCCATGGTGATGAGCGGACCGGTCTCCGGGCGGCCGGACATGATGCTCTCGCGGGTAGGAATGAGGACGCCGAGCTCGACCGCCATGGCTACCTCCCGATCAGGGTTTCGACTTCGCGAATGAGCGGCGATGACTCGAGCCCGGCCCGAAGGCCGGGATCCCGGGTGGTCGCGCGCAATTTCGTGATGATAGCCCAGGCGGCGCGATAGCGTGCGAGCGCCTCGTCTCGCCGGCCCCGCGCCGCGTCGAGCCGGCCGAGCGCGACGTGGCTCAGCCAGAGCTGCCGCGGCTGGCTGATCGCGTCCGCGAGGGCGAACGAGCGCTGCAGCGCGTCGTCGGCCTCGTCCCACGCTCGCCGCGCGGTGGCGCTCTCCCCCTTGATCCGCCACGCCCAGGCCTCGAACTTGCGCGACCGCGTCGGCACACTCAGCTCGAGGCTCTGCTCGGCGAGCCGGCGCGCGCGGTCGGGATCGCCCTGCAGCAGCGCGAGCTGACCCTGGCTCGCGTGACAGTGCATCGCATAGCGCCACGTCATCCAGCGGGACGGCGGCGGATGTCGGACGATGTGGCTGGACTCCGCCAGCGCGTCGGCCGCGCTGGCGAGGTCGCCACGGATCATCCAGGCGTCGGCCTCGTTGTTCCGGATGAAGGCCCGGCGCTCGGCTCCGGTCCCGTGCCCGGCCCGCGACGAGCGGCCGGTCACCTCGTAGGACTGCTCGGACAGCTCCATGCCTCGGCCGAGATCACCGCACTCCATGTGCAGCCAGCCGAGCGTGTTCTGGAAGCGAGGGATGAAGGCGTCGTCGCCGATCCGCTCGGCGAGGGCCAGCCCTTCCGTCAGGGCGGCGAGCCCGGCGTCGTACTCGCCCGCGTCGTTCGACGCCGCTCCCTGATTCCAGAAGCAGCGCAGGAGCGGCACGACCAGGCGATGCTCGCGGGCGAGGCGGGCCCCCTCGCCCGCCAGCTCCAGGCTCCCCCGGTAGTCGCCCTGCCAGGCCGAGTGCATCGCGAGTATGTGCAGCGCCAGGGCCTGCCGGGCGGGATCGCCGACCGCCCGCCCGATGGCCAGCGCGCGCTCCACATCATCCTTCGCCGCATCGAGGCGACCGCTGACCGCCTGCACGTACCCGCGGACGTACAAGCCGCCGGCCAGCGGCCGCTGGGCCCCCGCCGTCTCGGCCAGCTCGATCCCCTCCTGCACGCGCTCCAGCGCGGCCGGGAAGTCTTCGGCCCACTGCAGCGCCGAGGCGCACTGGATCAGCGCATTGGCCTCCGCGGGTCGGTCTTGCACGCGCCGGGCCAGGTCGACGACGGTCTCGGCCGCCTCGCGCGAGAGCTCGAAGTCGCCGACGCCGAAGAAGAGGTCCGCGCGCGCGGTATGGATGGCCATCAGCGTCGTCGCGGGCGCGCGATCCCCGAGCCGGGCGGCGGCGGCCAGCGCCTCTCCGTACAGATCGATCGCCTGCCGCAGGCCGAAGGCCCGGGTCGCCTTCTCGGCGGCCCGCATCAGGTAGGCGAGCGCGCGCTCCGCATCGTCGGTGTGCGAGAAGTGATGCGCGAGGACCTCGTAGAGCTCGGGCAGGCGGTCCGCGTAGAGCTCCTCGATGGCGGTGCCCACGAGCCGGTGGAGCTCGCCGCGCCGCTGCACGAGCAGTGAAGCGTAGGCCACGTCCTGGGTCAGGGCGTGCTTGAACGCGTAGGCCAGCTCGGGCAGCCGGCGCCGCTCGAGGATGAGCTCGAGCGCGCCGAGCTCGCGCAGGGCCCCGTCGGTCCCCTCCCCGATCACCGAGACGCGGTCGACCAGGCGCCGGCTGAACTCGCGCCCGATCACCGAGGCGAGCTGGAGCGTGAGCTTGGGCGCCTCGGCCAGGCGATCGATCCGCGCCGCGATCACGTCCTGGACGGTGCCGGGAATCGCGACATGCGACAGCGGCCGGGTGAGGGCGAGCCGACCCTCCACCCGCTGGAGCACGCCGCTCTCCTCCAGCGATCTGACAAGCTCCTCGATGTAGAAGGGATTGCCCTCGGCCTTCGCCGCGACGACGGATCGCAGGTCCGCGGGAAGCACGTCGACCCCGAGCATCGACTGAGCGATGCGCGCGCTCTCGTCGGTCGACAGGGCGGCCGGCACGATCCGCGTGAAGTAGCTTCGCTCCCCGAACGGGTTCACGTAGCCCGGCCGGTAGGTGAACACGAGCAGCACGCGAAGGGCCGGCACGCTCTCGATCAGGGTCGTCAGGAACTGCTCGCTCGCGCTATCGATCCAGTGCAGGTCCTCGATCACGAGCACCTGCGGCTGCCGCTCGGCACTCCGGACCAGCAAGCTCCGCAGCGCCTCGAAGGTCTCGGCGCGCCGCTGCGCCGGGCTCATCGCGCGCACATCGGGATCGCCCGGGTCGATGGACAAGAGCGCGCGAAGATACGGCGCGGCCGACGCGAGATTCGAGCCGATCTCAGCCAGGCCGCGCTTGACCTTCGCGGCGACGGCCGCCTCGTCGTCCCCTTCTTCGATCTCGAGCTGCCGCCGCAGCAGGTCCGCCAGCGGGTGGAAGGTCATCGCCCGACCGAAGGACAGGCAGTGCCCCTCCTGCCACCCGGCCTCCCCGGCGATCCGCCGGCGCATCTCGGCGAGCAGGCGCGACTTGCCCATCCCCGCCTCGGCCACGAGGAACGCCACCTGCCCGTGCCCGCCGCGGGCGCGCTCGAAGGCCTCGAGCAGCAAGCGCAGCTCACGCTCGCGGCCCACGAACGGGGTGAGCCCTCGATCGGCGGCGACCTCCAGCCGCGTTCGCGCCTCGCGCGCCGCCACGACTTCCCACGCGACGATGGCCTCTGCCTTACCCTTGATCGGCAGCGCGCCGAGGGACCGCGTCTCGAAATAGCCCTGCACGAGGCGGTGAGTCGCCTCCGAGATCGTCACCCGCCCGGGCTCTCCTACCTGCTGCATGCGGGCCGCCACGTTGGTGGCGTCACCCACCGCGGTGTAGTCCATCCGCAGGTCGCTGCCGATGCTGCCTACCACCACGAGCCCGGTGTTCAGCCCCTGGCGGGCCTGGAAGCGGATGCCGCGCGGCCGCAGCTCGGCCTGATATGCCTCGAGCGCCCGCGCGATGCCGAGCGCGGCGTGCACGGCCCGGATCGCGTGGTCCTCGTGCGCGATCGGCGCGCCGAAGATCGCCATGATCCCGTCACCCAGGAACTGGTTGACGGTGCCCTCGTAACGGTGCACCTCGGCCAGCATCAGGTCGAAGGCGCGGCTCATGAGCCGGTGGACCTCTTCCGGATCGAGCCGCTCGGACAGCGACGTGAAGCCGGAGACGTCGACGAACAGAATCGTGACCTGCTTGCGCTCACCCTTGAGCGCGGCGCCGGTGGTGAGGATCTTCTCGGCCAGGTGCCGGGGCGTGTAGGAGCGGGGCGACGGAGACGGATCGACGGCGGCGGGCCTCGATCCGAGCGCGCCGCCGCACTGGTGACAGAAGCGATTGTCCGGTGGGTTCGACGCCTGGCAGGCGGGACAGACCGCGGCCAGGCGCGCCCCGCAGCCGCCACAGAACTGCGCGGCCGCGGGATTCGCCTGACCGCAGGCCG
>DATFAJ010000698.1:0-2282 GCA_035254745.1 Candidatus Methylomirabilota bacterium
CGGCCAGGTGATTGGCGAACGAGGGCTCGCCGAAGGTGAGCGGCATCACGCCCGGCGGGGCGAGGAGCGCGGCGTTCGTGCCGAGCCCGGACCGGGAGGGCACGAAGACGACGCCGGGGGGCTCGTCGAGACTGCCGCAGAGGATGCTCACCTCGTCCGCGGTGACGCACGGCACGTCGCCCGGGATCGTGAGGAAGCGCGTGGCGCCCCGCGCGGCGGCCTGTTCCTGGGCGAAGGCCACCGCCGCGGTGTGGCCGCGATTGGCGCTCTCGATCCAGCACTGCGCGCCGGCCGCGCGCGCGAGCGCCTGCACCTCGACGTCGGTCGTGACCACCACCACCGACCCCGGGAGCGCCGCCACGACCGCCTCGAGGACGTCGCCGAGCATGGCCCGCGCCAGCTCGCGCCGCTCGGCGGGCGAGAGCGCGGGCACCAGCCGCTGCTTGGCGTTGACGAGGTCCTTGACCGGCACCGCGGCGACGACCGTCATCACGCCGCCTCGATGGCCGCGAGGACGTGCCGCGCCAGCGTCACCTCGGTCTCCCGGCTCGACATCATCGTCGGGGCGGGGACCGCCGCGGCGCCGGCGGCCTGGATCTCCGCAGCGAGGGCCCGATCGCGCTCGTCGAAGACCAGCACGTCGAGCCAGCCGCCGTAGGCGCGCGCCACGCCGGTCGCGGAGACCGGCAGGCCGGCGCCCGCCATGAGGCGCCCGGCGGGTCCCGACACCGCGTCGCCGCCCACGATGGGGCTGACCGCGACCACGGCGGCCTCCGTGGCCCGGAGCCCCTCGACCAGCCCGGGCACCGCGAGGATCGGCCCGATCGAGGTGATCGGATTGGAGGGACAGACGAGCACCGCGTCCGCGGTCTGCAGGGCGTCCAGGACGCCGGGGGCGGGGCGCGCCGACGGCGCACCCGCGTAGTTCACCGCGCGCACCTCGACCTGCGCCTTGTCACGTACGAAGTACTCCTGGAACGCAAGCCACCCGTCGGGGCCCAGGATCCGGGTGCGCACCGCCTGATCGGACATGGGCAGCACCGTCGCGGTGACGTGCAGGGCCTGGGCGATCGCGCGGGTCACCTCGGTGAGGGTGCCTCCCTCGCGGAGGAGCCGGGTGCGGTGCAGGTGCGTGGCCAGGTCGCGATCGCCCAGGTTGAACCACACCGGCTCGCCGAACCGCGCGATCTGGTCGAGGGCGTGGAAGGTCTCGTCGACGAGGCCCCAGCCCTTGCGCTCGTCGATCACGCCGGCCAGGGTGTAGCAGACGGTGTCGAGATCCGGCGAGACGTGCAGGCCCCAGATCTCCGCGTCGTCCCCGGTGTTGACGATGACGGCGAGGTCGCGCGCGTCGAGCACGCGAGCGAGACCACGGAGCAGCTTGGCGGCGCCGGTGCCGCCCGCGAGCGAGGTGATCTTCATGCCGCGGTGGGGCCCGTCAGTGTTCGCCGCGGGCGAGGGCGGAGCGGGAGCCGCCGCGCCCGGCGGTGCTCCACAGCGCGGTGCCGCCGCGCCAGCCGAAGAGGCCGAGGCCGGGTCGGCCGCGGAGTGGGCGGGGCAGCTCCGCCTCTGGAACGGGGATGAAGCCGGCGCGCACCCACACCCGGTCCAGGCTCTGGGGCCGCGCGAAGACGGTCTCGATGCCGGCGGAGGCGGCGTGGGTCAGGGCCTCGGCGGTCAGGCTGCCGGCGACCCCCAGGATGTCCTCGGCGGGCGTGGCCGGCGGGGCGACGACGACAGGACCGTGCAGCATCGCCGTGGCGCCCGCCCGCTCCATCAGGAGGGCTCCCACGAGCCGGTCCTCTTCCCAGGCCCCCCAGCCGGCGACCACGTCGGCCGGCGGTGGGGCCCATGCGCCTGCGAAGCGGAACAGCTCGAGGGCCGCCTCCCACGGTGCGGCGAGCGGCCGGTAAGCGGGCGCGTCGCCCGTGCTACTTCTTGCCAAGCACCGCGTCCTTCAGGGACTTGGCGAGCCGGAACTTCACCACGCGCTTGGCGGGAATCTTGATGGGCTCTCCGGTCTGCGGGTTGCGCCCCATCCGCGCCTTGCGATTCGCCAGCACCAGGCGGCCGAAGTTCGGCACCACGAACACGTTCTTGGCTTCCTTCTGCGCGAGCGAGAGGAGCTGGTCCATCACGTCGGTGATCTGCTTCTTGCTGAGCTCCGTCTTCTGAGCCAGGTGAGCGATGATGGCGGACTTCGTCATCGATTTCGCCATGTGCATTCCTCCATGTCTGGGTGTGAGAGTGAACGGCCGCCGTGAAGGCCGACCGCTGAGGCC
>DATFAJ010000699.1:0-3398 GCA_035254745.1 Candidatus Methylomirabilota bacterium
TGGCGTATGGCGCCGACCTTGGCGACGTGTATCGCCGCGCCGCGGTCTACGTTGACAAGATTCTCAAGGGCGCCCGCCCGGGCGACCTGCCCATCGAGCAGCCCACGAAGTTCGAGCTGGTCATCAACCTCAAGACCGCCAAGACGCTTGGCTTGACGATCCCCCCGTCGCTCCTGCAGCGGGCGGATCAGGTGATCGAGTAAGCGATCGGCCTTCAGTACCCGCCCCCGAATAGCCGCATTGACTGCCGCCGTCTCACGGGCTAACGTTCGGCCCCGGGAGGCCCACCACCATGACTTCGACGCAGAAGGTCGCGATCGTCACCGGAGCGGGGAGCGGCATCGGCAAGGCCAGCGCGCTGGCCCTCATGAAGGAGGGCTACGCGGTCGTCTTCGCGGGGCGCCGCAAGGACATGCTGGAGTCGGCCGCCGCGGAGGGCAAGGGCTCGCCGGGCAAGGCGCTCGTGGTGCCGACCGACGTGACCAGTCACGAGTCGATCAAGGCGCTCTTCGCGAAGACGAAGGAGACATTCGGCCGCCTCGACGTGCTCTTCAACAACGCGGGCGGCGGCGCGCCGCCGGTGCTGTTCGAGGACCTCACCTACGACCAGTGGCAGAACGTGGTCAACGCCAACCTGACCGGCGTCTTCCTGTGCACGCAGGAGGCGTTCAAGATCATGAAGGCCCAGACCCCGATGGGCGGGCGCATCATCAACAACGGCTCGATCTCCGCCCACGCCCCGCGGCCGAACTCCGCGCCCTACACCGCGACGAAGCACGGCGTCACCGGCCTCACCAAGGTGAGCTCGCTCGACGGCCGCAAGTACGACATCGCGGTGGGCCAGATCGACATCGGCAACGCGGGCACTCCCATGACCGAGCGCATGGCCAAGGGCGTGCCGCAGGCCAACGGCACCACCGCGGTGGAGCCCACCATGAACGTGAAGGCGGTGGCGGACGCGGTGGTGTACATGTCGAGCCTGCCGCTCGACGCCAACGTGTTGTTCCTCACCGTGATGGCCACCAAGATGCCGTTCGTGGGACGCGGCTGAGCGTCTCGACGCCGCGGTGAGCGAGATCGACGAGGCGGCGGACCCGGCGGCGCTGATCGAGGCGTACTACGAGGCGGGCTGGACCGACGGCCTGCCGGTGGTGCCGCCGTCGGACGCCTCCATCGCGGCGATGCTGGCCGCGGCGGGGCTCGAGGGCCACGAGGAGCTGGGCGCGATTCCGGGGCGCAATGCAATCGTGATCGCGGACAAAGCCGCGACCAACGCGGTGATGGCCGGCTGCCGCCCGGAGTACATGCCGGTGGTGGTCGCCGCGGTGAAGAGCCTGTGCGCGCCCGCCTTCGCCTACCACGGCCCGGCCAGCAGCACCGGCGGCTCCGCGATGGCGCTGGTGGTCAACGGCCCGATCGCGCCGCGGCTCGGCATCAACAGCGGCAACAACGCGTTTGGCCAGGGGCACCGGCCCAACGCCACCATCGGCCGCGCGGTGCGGCTCATCATGATGAACGTGATGAACACGCGCCCGGGCCTGCTCGACCGCGCCACCCTCGGCAACCCCGGCAAGTACAGCTTCTGCTTCGCGGAGAACGAGGAGGATCATCCGTGGGAGCCGCTGCACGTGGCGCGCGGCCTGCGGCGCGAGGACAGCGCGGTCACCCTGATCGCCTCCAACAGCCTCTACCAGGTCTACAACCACCTCGCCGCCGACCCGGAGCCGCTCCTCTACTGCTTCGCCGACGCGCTCGGCAACGTGGGCACGCCGAACCTGCTCGGCTTCAACGAGACGCTCATCGTCTTCGCGGGCGAGCACGCCGAGGTGCTGCAGAAGGCGGGCTGGAGCCGCCTCGACGTGCAGCGCTTCCTGATCGAGCACACCCGGCGGTCGGTGGCCGACTACAAGCGCGGGGCGCGGCTGCCCGGCGCGGTCACGCCGGCGGACGAGACGACGTGGCGCTACCGGTTCGAGCGGCCCGAGGACATCCTGATCGCGTTCGCGGGGGGCCGGGCGGGGAGCTGGTCCGCCTGCCTGCCGGGGTGGGGGACCAAGTGGACCCGCAGCGTGACCACCCGCATCGATCTTCCCCATGGAGGCACGACATGAAGCTCTTCGATCCGACCTCGAAGCCGGTGGAGCGGGCCATCAAGCTCGCGCCGCGGCCGGCGAGCCCCCGGGGCCTGCGGCTCGGGCTGGTGGAGAACACCAAGTTCAACGCGAGCCCGATCCTCGAGAAGCTGGCCGAGCGGCTGGCCCAGCGCCATCAGATGACGGTCACGGTGCGGAACCGGAAGCGCTCCGCGAGCCACGAGGTGGATGGCGACGGGATCAAGGCGCTGCGCGCCCAGGCCGATCTCGTCATCTCCGGCATCGGCGACTGAGGGTCGTGCAGCTCGAGCAGTGTGCTCGACGCGATCCTGATGGAAGAGCAGGGGGTGCCGGCCATCGCCATCGTCACCGCTCCGTTCCGCAACACCGGGAAGGCCATGGCCGAGAGCTGGGGCAAGCCGGGCTACCCGTTCCTCGACATGCCGCATCCCATCGCGAACCTCACGCCCGCCCAGCTCGACGAGCGGTGCGACCGGCTGGCGGACCAGGTGGAGGAGTGGCTCGGCTTCGAGGCGCACTAGCTTGAGGCGCATCCGCTACGATCGGCTGCCCACCGAGCGCGTCAACCCGGGCAGCGGCAAGCTCGACCGGCTGTCCGCGGCGCAGATCGCGCGGCTCATGAACCGCGCGGATCGCCGCGCGGTGGGTGCGGTGGGGCGCGCTGCGCCGGCCATCGGGCGCGCGGTGGATCTCATCGTGCGCGCGCTCTCGCGGCGCGGCCGGCTGATCTTCGTGGGCGCGGGCACCAGCGGGCGGCTGGGCGTGCTCGAGGCCGCCGAGTGCCCGCCGACGTTCGACACGCCGCCGTCGCTGGTGCAGGCGGTCATCGCGGGTGGCCGGCGCACCGTGTTCCGCTCCTCCGAGGGCGCGGAGGACGACGGGCCCGAGGGCGCGCGTCAGATCCGCCGCCGGGTACGGCCCGGCGACGTGGTGGTGGGCATCGCGGCCAGCGGCGTGACGCCGTTCGTGCGCGCGGCCCTGCAGGAGGCGCGGCGGCGCGGCGCGGCCACCGCGCTCGTCACCTGCAACCCCGACGTGCCGGCCTCGGCCGCGCGGGTGGTCATCGCGCTGGCCGTCGGCCCCGAGGTGCTGACCGGCTCCACGCGGCTCAAGGCCGGTACCGCCACCAAGCTCGCGCTCAACACGCTCACCACCGCGTCGTTCGCACGCCTCGGCAAGGTCTACGGCAACCGTATGGTGGACCTGCGCCCCCGCTCGGCCAAGCTGCGCGCCCGCGCGCTGCGCCTCGTCGGCCAGCTCGGCCGCGTGTCGCCCCGCGAGGCC
>DATFAJ010000700.1:0-4319 GCA_035254745.1 Candidatus Methylomirabilota bacterium
AGAGGTTGAACGGCCAGAGATAGGGATACCAGGCGCCGCGGATCGAGCCCGCGCTCTCGCCCGCGATCGTGATCGGCTCGTACGGGTCGTGGTCGAGGGCGAGCGCCGGCCGGCCGAGGGTGGGGGAGAGCAGGACGTCGAAGCGCCGGAAGAGCGCGCACACCCGGCGGTAGACCGTGGTGCGCTGGGCCACCGCGCTCGCCCAGTCCACCGCCGACCACCGCGCGCCGCGCTCGATCGACTCTCGGAGGCTCTTCGCCACCTGGTCGCCGAACGCGGCCATGTGCGGGCCGACCCGCGCGGCCAGCCCGCCCTGGAGGAAGACCAGAAAGGCGCGCTCGAAGGGCGCGAGGTCCTCGTCCACCGCTTCGACGTGGGCGCCCCGGCCTTCCAGGTGGCGCACCGCGGCCTCGCACGAGGCGAGCACGTCCGGATCGACGAGGCGATTGCCCACCCGGGGGAGCCAGCCGACCCGCAGCCCGCGCACCTCGACGCCGCGCGGATCGTCGGGCGGCTCCGGACGCGAGTAGGGATCGCCCGCGTCGAAGCCCGCGATCGCGTCGAAGCAGGCGGCGGCCTCGGCCACGGTCCGGGCCATCGGGCCGATGTAGGACGTGGAGGAGAAGAGGTCGGCCTGGTGCACGTGCGGCACGCGGCCGAGCGTGGGCTTGAGCCCGACGATGCCGCAGCACGCGGCGGGCAGGCGGATCGAGCCGCCCCCGTCGGTGCCGAGCGCCAGCGGTCCCTGGCCGGTGGCGACCGCCGCGGCCGCGCCGCCCGACGAGCCGCCCGCGGTGCGCGTGAGGTCCCACGGGTTGCGCGTGGCGCCGAAGAGCGGGCTGTCGGTCAGCGGCTTGTGGCCGAACTCGGGCGTGGTGGTCTTGCCCACGAGGATGGCGCCGGCCTCGCGGAGGCGCCGGACCGGGACCGCGTCCTCGGCCGGCACCTGGTCGGCGAAGATCCGCGAGCCCATCGTGGTGCGGACCCCCTTCGTGAACAGGAGGTCCTTGACCGAGAACGGCACGCCGTGGAGCGGCCCGAGCCGCTCGCCCGCCATCACCGCCGCCTCCGCCCGCCGGGCGGCGTCGCGCGCCTCGTCCGCGGTCACGGTGATGAAGGCGTTCACGGTCGGCTGGAGGGCCTCGATGCGCTCGAGCACCGCGTCGACGACCGCGACGGGGGAGAGCTCCTTGGTGCGGATCTGCCGGGCGAGGGTGAGCGCGTCGGTCTCGACGATGCGCATGGCGCGCGTAGGGTAGCACGGGGCCGGCGGGCGTTGACAACCGCCCGGCCGGAGCGTAAGAGGGGGCTGCCACGCAGTGTCCCATCCGAGGCGGCAAGAGGAGCGAGATCGCCATGGCCTTCAAGCATCTACTCGTCCCGACGGACTTCTCGGAGCCCGCGAACGGCGCCCTCCGCTACGCGATCGAGGAGGCGGTGCTCCACCACGCCCGGGTGACGCTGCTCCACGTGCTCCCGGCGGACACGCGGACGGACGTCCACTACGTCAGCGGAGTGCCCGGCCTCGGGCCGCAGGGCGACCTCGATCCGTCGGCCGGCGGCCGCGTGACCGGCGCCCCGTTCCAGGCGACGCCCGAGGTCGTGCGCCGCGACCGGAGCGAGGAGGCGCTGACCCAGCTCCGCGACCTCGTGTCCAACGCCTTCCGGGGCCCGTGGGAGGTGGAGGTCGCCATGGGCCAGCCCGCGGACACCATCGTCCGCGTCGCCCAGGAGCGCGGCGCGGATCTCATCGTCATGAGCACCCACGGCCGCACCGGGCTCCAGCACGTGCTCATGGGCAGCGTGGCCGAGAAGGTGGTGCGCCTGGCCCCGTGCCCGGTGCTGACGGTCAAGCGCCGGGAGGCGGCGGACTAGGGAGCGGCCAGCACCGCGGCGAACGTCTCGGTCAGGCTCTCCAGCTCCGCGTCACCCATCGGCGTGGAGAGGCATCCGAGCCCGGTGATCGACATCAGCACGCCGTGCTCCATGAGCCCGCGGATCAGCCGCTGCAGGCGCGCCTCCTCCTCGGGCGTGGTGCGCGTGCTGCGGTAGTCGGTCAGCTCGCGGTCGGTCGGGTGCACGCGGAAGAGCGAGCCCTGGCCGGTGACGGCGCCGGGCACGCCCGCGCGCTTGAAGCAGGCCTCGAGGCTGCCGCGCAGCTTGGCCCCCAGCTCGTCGAGCTTCGCGAACGCCTCGGGCGTGAGCAGCCGCATCGCGGCCAGGCCCGCGGCCATGGTCACCGGATTGGCGTTGAAGGTCCCGCCGTGCGGCGCCGCCGGCTTGCCGCCGGTGGGATCGAACACCGCCATCACCTCGGCCCGCCCGGCCACCGCGCCCACCGGGAAGCCGCCCCCGATGATCTTGCCGAGCGTGGTCAGGTCCGGCGTGACGCCGAACGCGCCCTGGGCGCCGTGGTAGCCCACCCGGAACGTGATGACCTCGTCGAAGATCAGCGCGATGCCGTGCGCGGCCGTCACCTCGCGCAGCGCCCGGAGGAAGTCGCGCTGCGCCGGGATCAGGCCCACGCGGTTCGGGATCGGGTCCACCAGCACCGCCGCGAGGTGCCGGGCCTCGCGCTCGATGCGCGCCACCGCCAGCTCCGCGTGGTTGAACGGCAGCACGATCACGTCGTCGAGCACCGCCGGGGGCACGCCGCGGGAGTAGGCGGTGCTGGCCGGCGCGGCCAGGCTGCCCCACTGCTCGGGCGCCGAGGAGAGGCTCACCTCCGCGTAGTCGTAGGAGCCGTGGTAGGCGCCCTCGAACTTGGCGATCTTGGGTCGCCCGGTCCAGGCCCGCGCGCCCTTGATCGCCATCATCACCGCCTCGCTCCCCGAGTTGGTGAAGCGCACGCGCTCGGCCGAGGGCAGGCGCTCGCAGAGCAGGGTGGCCAGCTCGACCTCCTCCGGGGTGGGCAGCGGGAACGACGAGCCCAGCGCGAGCCGGCGGGTGGCCGCCTCGACGATGGCGGGGTGCGCGTGCCCGTGGATCAGCGCGGTGTAGTTGTTCAGGCAGTCGAGCCGCCGGTCGCCCTCGACGTCCGTGATCCAGCAGCCGTCGCCCGAGGCCGCGTAGGGCGGGTAGGGCGCCATGTAGACGGTGGTGCGCGTGTTGCCGCCCGGCATCACACGCTGGGCCTCGGCGAAGAGCTTGGCGGACCTCGAGTCGGGCGCGGCCCAGCGTCGGGTCTCGGCGAGCGCCTGCGGGGACTTCACTCCGGTGGTCGTGGCCATGGGGATCCTCCGCTGGGATTATAGTCCCGGCGCCCCGGGCGCACCCACTTGACGAGGTCCCCGGCGCGAGTACCATCCGAGAAGGCCATGACACCCGCACTCATCCTGTCGTCCGATTCTCACGTCTTCGAGCCGCCGGATCTGTGGACGGCTCGCATCGACCGGGCATTCCGCGATCGCGCGCCCCGCATGCAGCGCATCGACGGCGCCGATGTTCTGGTGGTCGAGGATCACCAGATCGTGTCCGGGATCGGGCTCATCTCGAATGCGGGGGCTCGGTTCGAGGCGCCCGAGACCATCTCCGCGAATGCCCGCTTCGAGGACGTGCATCCGGGCGGGTACGACCCCCACCAGCACCTGGCCGACATGCAGCTCGACGGGGTGGCGGGCGAGGTGCTGTACCCGTCGCAGGGCCTCTTCTACTTCAAGGTGGCCGATCCCGCGCTCATGTCGGCCATCTTCCGGGCCTACAACGACTGGCTCGCCGACTTCTGCCGCGTGGACCCGGCGCGCCTGAAGGGCATCGCGATGATCAACGTCGACGATGTCCAGGACGCGATCGGGGAGCTGGAGCGCGCCGCGCGGAGAGGCTTCGCCGGCGCGATGATCACGGAGTATCCCCTCGAGGCCCGGCGCTACGACCAGCCCGAGTACGAGCCCTTCTGGGCCGCGGCCGAGGCCCTCGGCATGCCGCTGAGCCTGCACACCGCCACGCGGCGACAGGGGAAGATCCGCGGAGCGGGCGAGCGAACGATTCGCGACGCGACCAGCCGGTCGACGAAGGCCTTTTACCCCGCGATCTCGATGTGCGACATGATCTTCTCCGGAGTGTTCGAGCGCCATCCCGGCTTGAAGATCGCCATCGTGGAGTTCGAGCTCTCCTGGGCGCCGCACGTGCTCTCCAGCATGGACTACACGTATCGCGAGCGGCACGAGGAGGCGCTCTACCGCTTCAAGGACGGGATGCGACCGAGCGATTTCTTCCACCGCAATGTCTTCCTGAGCTTCCAGGAGGACGCGATCGGGATCCGGCTGCGCGACGCGATCGGGGTCGACAACCTCATGTGGGGCTCGGACTATCCCCACAGC
>DATFAJ010000701.1:0-6616 GCA_035254745.1 Candidatus Methylomirabilota bacterium
ACGAGCGAGACCGCGGCGAAGAGCACGATCGCCATCAGCGAGAGCAGGATCATCGCGCTGAACGCGACCTCGGTCTTCCAGTACGACGTGGACGACAGGATCACGTAGCCCAGCCCCTTGTCCGAGCCCACGAACTCGCCCACCACCGCGCCGATCACCGAGAGCGTGATCGCGACCTTGGCGCCCGCGAAGATGAAGGGCAGGGCCATCGGCAGGCGGACCTTCATGAAGGTCTTGAACGCGCTCGCCCGGTAGGAGCGGCTCAGGTCGAGCAGCTCGGGCGGGGTGGCCGCGAGGCCGGTGGCGGTGTCGACCACCACCGGGAAGAAGGCCACCAGGAAGGCCACCACCATCTTCGGGACCTCGCCGTAGCCCAGGATCAGCAGCAGGACCGGCGCGATGGCGATCTTGGGCACCGACTGGGCCAGGACGATCAACGGGTAGAGCGCGCCGCGCAGGACCGGCGAGTAGACGATGAGCACCGCCAGCGGCACGCCCACCACCATCGACAGCGCGAACCCCCCGAGCGTCTCGTAGAGCGTGACCCACGTGTGCTCGATGAAGCGGTAGCGCCATTCCCAGCCCTCGCCGAGGATGGCCGACGGCGCGGGCATGATGAAGCGCGGGATCCGGAAGGCGCGGGTGGCCGCCTCCCAGGCGGCCAGGGCCACGAGCAGGGTCGCGGCGGGGACGAGGGCCTCGCCCAGGAGCCGGCGTACGCCGCTCACGGCCGCTCCTTCCGGCCCGAGAAGATCAGGGCGCGGACCTCGTCGCTGTGGGCCTTGAAGCGCGGGTCGAACTCGAGGTCCACGGTGCGCGGCCGCGGGAGGTCCACCGTGATCACCCGCGCGATGCGGCCGGGGCGCGGTGACATCACCACGACCCGGTCGGCGAGGAGGATGGCTTCCGGGATCGAGTGGGTGACGAAGAGGATGGTCTTGCGCCGCTCGTCCCAGATCCGCAGCAGCTCGAGGCTCATCTCCTCGCGGGTGAGGGCGTCCAGCGCCCCGAAGGGCTCGTCCATGAGGAGCAGGCCCGGGTCGGGCAGGAGCGCCCGGCAGATGGCCACGCGCTGCTGCATGCCGCCGGAGAGCTCGCGCGGGTACTTGGTCTCGAAGCCGGCGAGGCCGGTCAGCTCGAGGAGATCGCCCGCCGGCTTGCGGTACTGCCGGGGGTCGAGGCCCAGCATCTCCACCGAGAAGAGCACGTTGTCGAGCACGCTGCGCCAGGGCAGGAGCACCGGCTGCTGGAAGACGAAGCCCACGTCCGGGAAGGGCTCGCGCACCTCCTGGTCCCGCACGTGGATGCGGCCGCCGGTGGGCGGCACCAGGCCGGCCACCAGCTTGAGCAGCGTGCTCTTGCCGCAGCCGCTCGGGCCGACCAGCGTGACGAACTCGTTCTCGCCCACCGTGAGCGTGGTGGGGGCGAGGGCGTGGACCAGGTCGCCCGTGCGGGTGCGGTAGGTCTTCTCGACGCCCTGGAGCCGGATCACGCGGAGGGCAAGGCCGCCGCGAAGCGGTTGATGGGCAGGGGCGCGGCCACCGCGCTCCGGCACGCCGCGGCCACGTAAGGCGCCAGGCGCTCGGCCAGCGCCCAGGCCTGCGCGCTCTGGGCGCGCTGCCGGTCGGCCGCCTCCTGGGCCCGCGCGTAGATGCGGTCCTCGTCCACGGTGGTCACGCGCCCGCGCTCCACCACGACCCGGCCGTCCACGATCACGGTGTCGATCGCGGCGCCGGTCTCGGCGTAGACCAGGGCCTTGACCGGGTCGGCGAGGGGGCGCAGGAAGATCGAGTCGGCGCGCAGCAGGACCAGGTCCGCCTTCCGCCGGGGCGCCACCGCGCCCAGGTCGTCCGCCTGGCCGAGCACGCGCGCGGTGCCGCGGGTGGCCAGGTCCCACACCGTGTCGGCGTCGAGCCAGCGGGCGGTCTGGTGCGGGAAGCGGATGGTGCTGATCACCGAGGCGATGCGGAGGGCCTCGAAGAGATTCTGGTTGTCGGCGCAGACCGAGCCGTCGGTGCCGAGCCCCACCGCGAGCCCGCGGTCGAGCATCTCCCGCACCGGCGCGATCCCGCAGCCCAGGCGCAGGTTGCTGCCGGGGTTGTGGGCGATCGCGGCCCCCGCGTCGGCGAGCATGCGCAGGTCGTCGTCGGTGAGCCAGATCGAGTGCGCGCCCACGAAGCCGGGCCCGAGGATGCCGTGGTCGGCCAGGCGGGCCACGATGCTCTTACCCCACCGCCGGTGGCTCTCGACGGTCTGGACCTTGGACTCGGCCAGATGAGTGTGGATGCCCACCCCGTACTCGCGGGCGAGCGCCGCGCAGCCGTCCAGGAACTCGTCGGTGGCCTGGTTCGGGATCGTCGGCGCGACCCCGACGCGCACCCGCCCGGCGGCCCCGCCGTGCCACCGTCGGATCGCGCGCTCGGTCAGGCCGAGGAGCCCCTTGGTCGGGGCGGGCTGCATCTCCTCCACCGTCCGGCGCAGGTCGGCCGGGAGCTGGTCGGCCAGGCCGGGCACGGTCTGGTAGAAGACGACGTCGGCGACCGCCGGGGCCAGGACCACGCGGATCCCCACGTCGGTATAGGCGCGGACCACCGCCTCGAAGGCCTCGTCGGTGATCGCGGGGACGGCCATATAAAGGTCGTAGGCCGAGGTGCACCCCGTCTTGAGCATCTCGATGGCCCCGACCGCCGCCGAGATGTACTCGTCCTCCGGCGTTCGGAATCCGTAGTTTGCCGCCGAGTGGGTGAGCAGGTCCTCGAGGGTCCAGCTCCCGGCGCGGCCCCGCGCCAGGTGGCTGGCCGCGTGGGTGTGGGCATTGCCCATCCCGGGGAGCACCACGTGGCCGGAGGCGTCGAGGACCGGCGCGCCGTCCGGCGCGGTGAGGCCAGGCGCCACCGTCACGATACGATCTCCCTCGACCAGGACGTCCGCCCGCGTGAGCGCGGCCGGCGTCCCGGCCAGGACCTGCCCCCCTCGGATCAGCAGTGCCATGGGCGTCTCCGTGCCCGCCCGCCCTACTTCTTCGCGGGCAGCAGGTCGTTGGTGTAGATCTCCTCGAGGCCCACCTTCCGCTTCAGCTCGAGGTACTGGGTGTAGAGGTCGCGCGTCTTCTCGAGCTGGACGGGGTCGAACTGCCCGACCGCCATCTTGCCGCTCGTCACCTCGCTCGCGTACACGAACCGCGCGCCGACCTGCGCCGCGCCCACCGCGCCCTCCGGATCCACCTCCGGGTGCGCCTTCACCACGTAGCCCACGCCCTCGTCGAAGTGCTTGCCGCGGAACGCGTAGTCCGCGCCCTTGAGGGTGGCGCGCAGGAACGCCTTGAGCCCCTCCGGATCCTTGGCGATGGTCTCCTCGCGCGCGACCAGGGAGGTCGAGGCCACGTCGAAGCCGAGGTCGGCCCACGCGGCGAGCACGCGGATGTCGGAGTTCTGCTGCCTGGCCACCTTGCGGATGCGCGCCTCGTGCACCACGAAGAAGGGCACCGCGTCGACCGCGCCACGGATGAGCGCGGGCGGCATCGAGGCCGCGTCCATCGTGACCCAGGTCACCGAGTTCGGCTTGAGGCCGGAGAGCTTCTCGAAGACCGGCCAGAGGATCTGGTGGCTGTTGCCGGGCGAGATCGCGAGCTTCTTGCCCTCGAGCTCCTTCGAGGTCTTGATCGGCGAGTCGCTGCGCACGAAGATGCCGTGCGGGGGCCGGCGGTACCAGAGCGCGATGGCCTTGACCGCCACGTCGGTGTTGGCACGCGCCGCGATGAGCGCGGAGATGTCCGCGATGCCGACCTCGCCCTGGCCAGCCGCGATGCGCTTGATGGTGTCGCCCGAACCCTGGCCCCGGAGGATCTTCACGTCGAGGCCTTCCTCGCGGTAGTACCCCTTCTCGAGCGCGGTGTAGTGCGGGACGTACTCGCCGGTGGGGACGAAGTCGAGGATCAGGGTGTAGGGGCGGAGCGGCTTCTGCTGGGCCAGGCCGCCCGCGGGCCAGAGCAGGGCCAGGCCGACGAGCGCGACCGCGGCGGGCAGGAGATGTCGGGCGAGGCGAAGCAGGCGAGCGAGCCGGGTCATGGGCGTCCTCCGTGGGGGTGACGTGGGTCGGATGCGATTGTCGCGAGGCACGATGAGGCCGGCATCCGCCCGCTCCGGCATCAGGCCGCGCCGGTCTCGGCCGGCGGCCGCGTGGCGAGGTCGTCGAGGTGGGCGATGCAGTTGAGCAGGCGCACGCGCCACGGGGCGGGGTGGTCGATGACGGTCAGCGCGGTGTTCTCCCACCGCTCGGGCACGGTCTCGCCCTCGGGCAGGATCAGGTGGCGCGCGGCGAGCGAGCGGCAGACGAGGCCGTGCGTGACCACCGCGAGGTGGCCCCCGGTCCTCCCGGCGCTCGCCTGCACGACCGCCCACGCGCGGTCCACCCGGGCGTGGAAGACCTCCCAGGTCTCGCCGTTGGGGGGCGCGTAGTCGGGGGCGAACATGTCGAAGCCGAGCTCCGCGTAGGGCGTGCCCCGGATGTCGCCGAAGTTGCGCTCCTGGAGCAGCGGGTCGTGCCGGATCGCCACCCCGGTGACGCGCGCGAGGCGCTCCGCGGTCTGGGCCGCGCGGGCGAAGTCACTCGCGAGGATCGCGCCGATGCCCTGGCCCTCGAGCCGCCGGGCCAGCCGCTCGGCCTGCTCCAGCCCGCGCGGTGACAGCGGGTTGTCCGGATGCTGGACGGTGCGCGACGCGTTGCCGAGCGTCTCGCCGTGGCGGATCAGGAAGATGGCCATGGACGGCCGCGCCGGTCGCGCTCAGATCACCCGCTCGCGGCGCAGCTCCGCGACCTGGGCCGGCGCGTACCCGAGACCGGCCAGGATCTCGTCGGTGTGCTGCCCGAGCCGGGGCGCGGTGCGGCGCACCGCCACCGCGCCCGACGACATGCGGATCGGGGTGCGGATGTGGGGCACGCGACCGAGCTCGGCGTCGTCGGCGTGGACCACCATCTCGCGGTGCCGCACCTGGGGATCCGAGAAGAGCTGCTCGT
Source organism: Candidatus Methylomirabilota bacterium (assembly GCA_035254745.1). Taxonomy (GTDB): domain Bacteria; phylum Methylomirabilota; class Methylomirabilia; order Rokubacteriales; family CSP1-6; genus CAMLFJ01. The sequence continues at coordinate 5,017 of DATFAJ010000701.1, forward strand.
AGTTGTACACCGGGCCGCACGGCACGCCCGCGTCGTCGAGCACCTTGATCCAGTGCGCGGTGGGCGCGGTGGCGAGCACCCCGGTGATCTCCTTCTCGAGCAGGAAGCGATTCTTCCTCCGCTCGGGCCCCCGGGCGAACCGCGGGTCCTGGAGCCACTCCGGATGGCCCAGCGCGCGGGCGCAGCGCTCCCAGATGGACTGCGCGCTCGCGCCGATCATCATGTAGCCGTCCTTGGTCTCGAAGCGCTGGTAGGGCGCGTTCTGCCGGTGGCGGGAGCCCATGCGGACCGGCTCCACGTGATCGGCGAGCCAGCCCGCGCTGGTCCACGAGGAGAAGCCCACCGCGGTCTCGAGCAGCGAGCACTCGACCTTCTGGCCCTGGCCGGTGCGCGAGCGCTCGTAGAGCGCGGCGAGGACGCCCTGGGCCCCCCACATGCCGGTGCCGAGATCGCAGATGGGCAGGCCCACCGAGGTGGGCGGCCCGTCGGGCTCGCCGGTGACGTGCATGATGCCGCCCATCCCCTGGGCGATCAGGTCGAAGCCGCCCTTCTCCCGATAGGGGCCGTCGGAGCCGAACCCGGACAGCTGCGCGTAGATCAGGCGCGGGTTCAGCCGGTGGAGAGTCTCCCAGCCGAGGCCCGCCCGCTCCATCACGGTGGCGCGGTAGTTCTCGACCAGCACGTCCATCGACGGGAGCAGCTTGAGGAAGATCTCGCGGCCCCGCGGCCCCTTGTAGTCGAGGGTGAGGCTCTTCTTGTTGCGGTTGATGTAGCGGAAGTACGGGTTGCGCTCGCTGCCGTCGCCCATCTGGCGCGACGAGTCGCCCGCGCCGGGCCGCTCCAGCTTGATGACCTCCGCGCCCATGTCGGCGAGGATCATGGTGCAGAAGGGGCCCGCCATGTGCTCGGTCATGTCGAGGACCTTCACCCCATCGAGCGGGCCCCGCGCGTTCGTGTCAGCCATGGCGTCTCGTGTCTCCCGCAACCTGGCGCGTGTCGTTACCTGCGATGTCGCGCGCGTGGCCGAGGACGTGGGCCACCGCGATCTGGTGAAAGACCAGGGCGAGGGGGCCCACCACGCCCCCCGCCGAGCGGATGCGACGGGCGAAGAGGGCCTCGTCGGCCGCCTCGACCGCCCGGATCGTCGCGTCGCGGTTGCCCTCGAACTCGGCGAGCAGCTCGGCCACCGTCAGGTGCTCGCGCTTGGCCACCTGCCGCTCGTTGTAGGAGTCGTTGCCGCCCTTCATGGTGCGGGTGGGCGGCGCGCTCTCGTCCGGCGGCGGGGTGCGCGCGATGTCGATCAGGCGCGGGTAGCTCCACTCGATCGAGGCGATGTGGGCCAGGATCTGCCGGCCGTTCCAGCCGCCCTCGTAGCGGCCCTCCTCGAGCCGCGCGGGCGGCAGCGAGGAGATGAGCGCGACGACCTCGTCGCGGCTCGACCGCAGCGCCTGCAGCAGCTCTGCCTTGGACGGCACGGGGGTCTCAGCCGTCGAATGGTAGTCGGTCATGGCGGGAGGATGCGGCCAGGGCCACGGGCTGTCAAGTCGCTCCCCGCTCGGCGCCCGACCGGTCGGTGGCGCCGATCACGACGCCACCCAGG
>DATFAJ010000702.1:0-5812 GCA_035254745.1 Candidatus Methylomirabilota bacterium
GAGTGGGTACACCACGACCGCAACCACATTCGCCAGATGCTGGCCAACGTGCAGGCCTTCGCCTGGCCGCACATGGGCAACGCCCAGCGCTTCTCGCTTCCGGCGCCGTCCTGATCCGCCTTCTTCCCATGAGGTCCGCCATGGCCGACTCCCCGAAGCCCCGATCCTCCGAAGAGACCAAGCTGCTCGAGCGCGCGCGCAAGCGGCTGCCCGGCGGCGTGCTCGGCACCTCCCGCTACGCCGACGACGTGGGATTCGTGGTCAAGCACGGGAAGGGCTCGAAGATCTACGACGTGAGCGGCCGCGAGTACATCGACTACGTGATGGCCTCCGGCCCGATGGTCCTGGGCCACGCCCATCCCGCGGTGGTGGCCGCGGTGCGCGCGCAGCTCGAGGGCGGCACCACCTACTTCATGGTGACCGAGCCGATCATCGAGCTGGCCGAGGAGATCTGCCGGGCGGTGCCGTGCGCGGAGCAGGTGCGCTTCACCTCGACGGGGTCGGAGGCCACCTTCTTCGCGCTCCGCGTCGCGCGCACCGCGCGGCAGCGCGACAAGATCCTCAAGTTCGAGGGCGGCTACCACGGGGCGCACGACTACTCGATGATGTCGTCGACCCCGCGCTCGCCGAAGGCGTTCCCCGCGCCGGTGCCGGACTCGTCCGGCATCCCGCACGTCCTGGAGGACCAGGTGCTGATCGCGCCCTACAACGATCTCGCCACCGTCGAGGGGATCGTGGCGACTCACGCCGACGAGCTGGCCGCGGTGATCGTCGAGCCGTTCCAGCGCCTGATCCCGCCCCAGCCCGGGTTCCTCCAGGGCCTGCGCGAGATCACCCGCCGCCACGGCATCCTGCTCGTCTTCGACGAGGTGGTGACCGGCTTCCGCCTCGCGTACGGCGGCGCCCAGGAGTACTACGGGGTGGTGCCGGACATCGCCTGCGTGGGCAAGATCGTGGGCGGCGGCTTCCCGCTCGCCGCGGTGTGCGCCTCCGCCGAGCTGATGCAGCCCTTCGACCCGGGTCAGGACGGCAAGGGCGACTTCATCTCGCAGTCCGGCACGCTCAACGGCAACCCGATCGCCGCGGTCGCGGGGCTCGCCACCCTCGCCGAGCTACGCAAGCCGGGCGCCTACGAGGCCTTGCACGGGACCGGCCGGCGGCTGATGGCCGGCCTCGCCGAGCTGGCGCAGCGCTCGGGCCTCCCCGCGCAGGTGGTGGGCGAGCCCGTGGTCTTCGACATCCTCTTCACCGCCGAGCCGGTCACCGACTACCGGTCGCTGCAGAAGGCCGACGGCGGGCTGGCCCGCGCCTTCACCACCGAGCTGATCAAGCGCGGCGTGGTGAAGAACACCCAGAAGATGTACATGTCGCTCGCCCACACCGACGCCGACGTGGCCCGGACCCTCCAGGCCTGCGAGGACGCCCTCAAGGTCCTCCCGAAGAAGAAGCGCTGACGGGGTCAGGTCTTACATTCCGACATTTTCGCGAGGTGATGGGGAGACGGAATGTCGGAATGTAAGACCTGACCCCGGTCTCCGGACGCTCAGGAGTTCAGCAGGAGGGTGACGCACTCCTCGGCGACGCGCGGGTCACCCTCGTGCTCGCCGGGCATCGTGGCCCATCCTTCCTTGACGACGTAGTCGGAGCGATTCCACGAGTCGGTGGTCTGGAGCGTCTTGCGCTTCTCGGCCCACTTCGGGTCGTGGGTGGCCTGGATCACGCAGATCGGGGCGAGGCGCGCGACGACCGCGTCCTTGCCGGCCGCCTCCGCCATGCCTCGGGCGGTCTTCCCGGTCACCCAGCCGCCCCACTCGAACCCGATCACCAGGGTGAGCACGATCACGAGCACCCAGGACCAGAACATCGCGGTCTTGGTCGGGCGGGCGCTCCTCCATCGCTCGGCGATGCTGCGCTGACGAGGTGTGTCCATGGCATTCCTCCTGCCCGGGCATCGTAGGGGAGGAGGATGAGGGTCGGGTGAGACCGGGATGAGAAGTGGTGAAGAGGCCTAGCCGCCCTTCAGCCTCGGGTCCAGCAGATCGCGCAGCGCGTCGCCCAGCATGTTGAAGCCGAAGACCGCGAGCGACAGGGCCACCGCCGGCCAGATCGCGAGCCACGGAGCGCGGTACATGTGGTCGAGCCCGGCCAGCGAGAGCATCCCGCCCCAGGTCGGGTAGGGCGGCGGCACCCCGAGCCCGAGGAACGAGAGGCTCGCCTCGGTGAGGATGACGGTGGACAGCCCGGTGGTGGCCACCACGATGATGGTCGGTACCACGTTCGGCAGGATGTGGGTGAGCGTGGTGCGGAGGTGGCCGGCGCCGAGGGCCCGCGCGCTCTCCACGAAGGTGTGCTCCTTGACCAGCAGGGCCACCCCGCGGACCACCCGCGAGTTCTGGATCCCGAAGGCGACGCCGAGCACGATCGTGATGTTCCACACGCTCGGCCCCAGCAGCGACATGATCGAGAGCAGCAGGAGCAGCGGGGGGAACGCCATCCACGCGTCGACCGCGCGCTGCACGAGCAGGTCGAAGCGCCCGCCGAGGTAGCCCGAGACGACCCCGATGGCGGTGGCGAGCACGCTGCCGAGGGCGATGGCGCCGAAGCCCACGTAGAGGGAGATGCGGGCCCCGTAGATCAGCCGGGTGAGCAGGTCGCGCCCGAGCTCGTCGGTGCCGAGCCAGTGCGCGCCGCTCGCGACGATGAAGCGCTCGCGCAGGCTGGTCTGCGAGAAGCCGTAGGGCGTGATCCAGTCGGCGAGCGCGGCGGCCAGCAGCATCGCGAGCACGATCGCCCCGCCGACGGCCCCGAGCGGCTTGCCCGCGAGCATGCGCCCCCACACCTCCACCCACCACGGGCGCGCGGCCGTCCCCCGCGCGCCCAGCCTCCGCGCTCCGAACGGCGGCTTTGCCGCCGCCACCGAGTCCTGGGGGGAGGTATCGGAAGGGGGGCGAAGCCCCCCTCCGAGCCTAGTACCGAATCCGCGGGTCCAGGAACGCATACGAGAGATCGATCAGGAGGTTCAGGCCCACCACCATCGCCGCGATGATCAGGTTCACCGACTGCACGACCGGGTAGTCGAGCCGGGTGAGCGCCTCGAAGAAGAAGAGGCCGACCCCGGGCAGGCGGAAGATCGACTCGATGATGACCGAGCCGCCGATGTACAGCGGCATCTGCAGACCGATGAGGCTGATCACCGGGATCATCGCGTTCTTGAGCGCGTGGCGCAGGATGATCGGGCGCTCGGCCAGGCCCTTCGACCACGCGGTGCGGATGTAGTCCTGCCGCAGCACGTCGAGCAGCGCGGAGCGCATGATCCGCATGACCGGGCCCGCCCGCGTGACCCCGAACACCAGGGCGGGCACCAGCATGATCTTGAGGTTCTCGACCGGGTCCACCGTGAAGGCGGTATAGGTCCAGACCGGCGTCCACTTGAAGTAGATGGAGGGCAGCACCACCACCAGCACCGCGAGGCCGAAGTAGGGGACCGACAGGGCGAGGATGGCGAGCACCCGGCCCAGGTAGTCGGACGCGCTGTCCTGCCGGGCCGCCGAGACGATGCCGATGACCACGCCCAGCACCACCGAGACCAGGATCGTGAGCAGCGCCAGCTCGAGGGTCACCGGGAAGCGGCGGGAGAACTCGTCGAGGATGGGCTGGCGCGTCCAGTACGACGAGCCGAAGTCGCCCCGCAGGACGATCCCGCCGATCCAGTCGAGATACTGGACGTGGACCGGACGATCGAGGCCGAGGTCGTGGCGGAGGGCCTGGAGCGTGGGCGCGTAGGCGTGCCCCTCGACCATGCGGGTGGCCACGTCGCCCGGCATGAAGCGCATCAGGGCGAAGACCATCACGCTCACCAGGAACAGCGTCGGCACGGTCAGCAGCAGCCGCCGGGCGACGTACCGCTTCACCGGGCGCTCCTCACGCCCTCCGCGTCACTTGTCGAGCCAGGTGTAGAGGAGCCGCATCCCGAGGCCGTAGCCGTCGTGGTGGCGGAAGCCCTTCACGTAGGGGGGGTGCGCCACGTACTGCGGCCACTGCGGCACGTAGACGTAGTAGGCCTTGTCGGCGAGGTAGCGCTGGATGTCGTCCACGATCTGCCGGCGCTTCTTGGGATCCATCTCGCGCCGCTGGGCCACCAGCATCTTGGTCAGCTCACCGTCGGCCACGTGGCTCTGGTTGGTGGGCAGCTCGGGATAGAAGCGCCCGAACAGGAAGTCGTCGACCTCGGTGAAGGGCGTCGACGGCCCCATCGCGGCCTTGTCGTACTTGCCGAGCGCGGTGGTCGAGATGTACTTGCCGTACTCCTCGGGTTTCAGCTCGACCGTGATGCCGATCTTGCCCAGGTCCTCCGCGGCCAGCTCGTAGTAGTTGCGCCACGGCACCACGTAGCCCGGCCAGTGGTAGATGGGCATGGTGAAGCCCTTGGCGTAGCCGGCCTCGGCGAGCAGCCGCTTGGCCTCGGCCGGGTCGTAGCCGACCGCGTACTTGGCCTTGGCCGGGTCGATCTTGGCCGCGTCGAGCTTCCAGTCGGCGAGCGCGCAGGGCACCGGCCCCGCGTCCACGCAGCCCTCGCCGAAGAGGAGCGCGTCGTTCCACGACTTGCGGTCGATGGCGAGCGAGACCGCGCGCCGGACGCGCACGTCGTTGAACGGGGGCTGGTCGGTGCGCAGGTAGATGAAGCCCTGGCCGATGACCTTGTAGGGGGTGATCGACATCTCGGGGCTGGTCTGCTTGAGCGAGCGCGCCTCCTCCGGGCTGATCCAGCCCCAGACGTGCGGCAGCTCCGCCTTGCCCGCCCGCAGCACCGCCAGCCGCGCCGCCGCGTCCGGGGTGATGTCGATGGTCACCCCGTCGAGGTAGGGGAAGCCCTTCATGAAGTAGGTCGGGTTGCGCTCGAAGACCATGCGCACGCCCTTCTCGTACGACTTCAGCACGAACGGCCCGGTGCCGATGACCGCGTCGGGGTTGTTGAAGTCCTTGAACTTCTCCTCCGCCTCGCGCGGGAGGATCGCGCAGAAGCTCGGGCTCGCCAGGTGGTTCAGGAACGGCGCGTAGGGCTCCTTCAGCGTGATCTTCACCGTGTAGCGGTCGACCACGTCGATGCCGGTCACCGGCTCGAAACGCTCGCGGAAGCCGGACTTGGCCATGAAGCGCTCGAGCGAGTACTTCACGTCGTCCGCGGTGACCTCGCGGCCGTTCACCGGGGGCTTGTTGTGGAACTTCACCCCTTTACGAATGTTGAACGTGTACGCTTTGCCGTCCTTGGAGACGGCCCACTTCTCGGCCAGATCGGGCAGGATCGAGAAATCGGTGGGCGACTTCTGCTCCGGCCCGTTGGGGAAGCGCACGAGCTGGCTGTAGGCGAGGCTCACGTAGGAGTGGGTGAGGAAGCTGATCGACAGATGCGGGTCGAGGCCGGGGGCCTCGCGCTCCGCGATGCGGATCACCCCGCCGCGCTTGGGCTGGGCCCCCGACTGGGCGAGGGCGGGGCCGGCCGCGACGAGCGATCCCAGGAGGACGCCGGCGAGGAGCAGACAGGACGGGACGAGAGCGCGACGCGCCATGGCCAGATCTCCTGTTCTCGAGCAGGATGTCGTCATCGACCGGGAGAAGGAGCGAAACGGGCCGAAAAGTTGGCCTATTATCCTCGGAGGCGAGGGGTTGTCAATGCGGGCGTCCGCCACGGCGCGCGCGGCGTTGTCGGGCCGACGCCGCGGCCCGGTTGACCTGCCTGCCCCCCGAGCATACGCTCGGGCGCATGACGATGCGCAGCGCGGCCTCTCTGGCCCTCCTCGGCGCAGCCCTGGTG
>DATFAJ010000703.1:0-2278 GCA_035254745.1 Candidatus Methylomirabilota bacterium
CACCGAGACGTCTCACGTGCATCTGAATCCTCCTTGGAAGCGGGGAATGTGCGAGGAAAGTGCCCACACTCTAGGCAACCGCCGGCGCGCGTGTCAAGTTCCGGAGCGCCTCACCGGGTCGCACGGAGCGCCATCTCGTAGCCCTTGATCAGCTCGTCACCGCGGGCCTTCCACTGCAGGCGCCGGCTCGCACCGTAGAGATCCTGCTGCTGGTAGAGCGGCATCGCGGCCGCATCTTCTACCCAGATCCGGTTGATCCGCTGGTAGATCTCGGCCCGCTTGCGGGCGTCCATGGTGGACTGGGCCTGCTCGATCAGGCCCTCGAAGTCGGCGTTGTAATAGTTGCTCAGGAACCGACCCGCCCGGAACAGGGGCACGTAGACCGCCTCCGCGTCGTAGGTCGAGGTGCCCCAGCCGATCAGCCACACCGGCGCGGCGCGATGGTTGTAGCCGAGCGTGCCGAAGTAGTGGACCCACTCGTGGGTGCGGAGCGTGGTGCGGATGCCCGCCTTCGTGAGCTGCCCCGCGAGCGCCTCCGCCACCTCCTTGTCGCGGATGTAGCGGCCCTGCGGGCTGTTGAGCACGATGTCGAGCCCACCGGGAAAGCCCGCCTCGGCGAGCAGCTGCTTGACACGCGCGGGATCCGGCTTGATCGGCCTGAGCGACGGATCGAAACCGAAGTGCTTGTCGGTGAGCATGGTCGCCACCCGCGTGGCCTTGCCGTCGAGCACGGTGCGGATGATGTCGTCCACGTCCACCGCGTAGTTCATGGCCAGGCGCACGCGCCGGTCCGCGGTGGGCCCCGGGTACGGTCCCACCAGCTTGTGCTGGGCGTCGTACTGGTGGGTGTAGTACAGGAGCTGGATCGTGCGTACGCTCGGCGCGGTGGAGAGGAAGAGCTTCGGGTGGTTCGCGATGACGGTCGCCAGGTGGGGCGGAATGTTCACCGCCAGGTCGACCTCGCCGTTCTGCAGCGCGGCCACCCGCACCGCGTCGTCGGGGATGGGACGGAAGACGAGCTTGTCGACCCGCGGCGCCCCGCGCCAGTACTGCTCGTTGGCCTGGAGCTCGATGCGGTCGTCCTTCACCCACCGGACGAACTTGAACGGCCCGGAGCCCACCGGGTTACGGGCCAGGAAGGCGGCCTCCTTCTCCCGGTAATACTTCGGGGGCAGGATCGCGGACTGCCCCGTGCTCACCAGCGTGTCGAGGATCGGCCAGGGCGCCCGCGTGTGCACGCGCACCGTCATCGCGTCGACGATCTCCACCCGCTCGATGGGCGAGAACGGGGGCGACCCGCGCAGCTTCAGCTTCGGGTCGACGAGCCGCTCCAGGCTGAACTTCACCGCGTCGGCGTCCATCGGCTCGCCGTTGTGGAAGCGGACGCCGCTCCGCAGCTTGAACTCCCACGTGGTCGGCGCGACCAGCTTCGGCATCTCGGCGGCCAGCGCGGGGCGCACCACGAGCTGCTCGTCCCGCTCCAGCAGGGTGTCGAAGATGTTGCGCGCCACCACCCCCGCCGGGGTCTCCTGGTGGTTCATGGGATCGAGCGTGGTGGGATCGACGCCCTGCGCGACCACCACCGTCCCGACGGGCGCCGCCAGCGCCAAGGCGGGCATCCCGACCGGCACCAGCAGCAGGAGCCGGATCAGCCGCGAGATCAGTTGCGTGCGGAGGCGCCAGCCGGGCATGGAGACTCCTCTCGTTGTCGGCGCTGACGTCAGTGAGTCGTGAGGTACGACCGGACTCGGAGTGGCGCTACTCTAGGGACGCCCCGCCGCGAAGTCAAGCGCCCGGGTCGGGCTCGCGACGCAGGTAGTCGAGTGCCTCCTCGCGCGTGGCCACGAGCCCGAGCGCCTGGGCCTCCCGCGCACGCGCGAGCAGCCGGCCGACCGCGGGGCCGGGGCCCAGCCGGAACGCGGCCATCACCTCCTCGCCACGGAGCAGGGGCGGCGCGCCCGCGGCGGTCGCCTCGGTCTCTGCGCCCGCCATGAGCGTGCGCACCACCGCGCCCCCCTCCCCCGCCCAGACCGCGAGCGGCGACCCGCCGGTCAGCGCCGCCGCGTCGGCCAGCGTGAGGAGCAGGAGATCGGATGCCTCCTCGCCGAGATCCCGGAAGAACCGGAAGCGCGCCCGCCGCGAGATCTCCCCCGCCTGGGCCAGGTGCATCGGACGCAGGTGCTCGGCCACCAGTCGCTCCAGCACCTGTCCGGCGCGCCGCGGCAGCCGGAGACGCTCCGCGATCGCCGCGGCGCGCCGCGCGCCGGCCGCGTCGTGG
>DATFAJ010000704.1:0-19937 GCA_035254745.1 Candidatus Methylomirabilota bacterium
GAGACGGCCTCTGCGGGGGCCGGAACGGCCGAGGGATGCGCCATGAGGACGAGACCCACGCCGGCGTCCGCGGCCAGACGGGCGAGGGCCGGGTCGGCGGCCAGGCCGGTCACGTCGTTCAGCATCCGGGCACCGCTCTCGAGGGCGGCCCGGGCGGCGAGGGCACGGCTCGTGTCGGCCGAGATGGGCAGGTCGAGCTTCGCGGTCAGCAAGCCCACCGCCCACTGCAGGCGATCGGCTTCCTGGGTCTCCGGGATGCACGCCGCGAGGTAGGGCGCGGTCGACATGGCACCCACGTCGAGCCAGGCCGCGCCGGCCTCGGCCATCGCCTCGGCGGCCCGCAGCAGCCGGTCGCCGTCGGTCACGACGGAGCCCGAGTAGAACGACTCCGGGCTCACGTTGAGGGCCCCCACGACGGCCACGTCCAGGCCATCGCCCACCGACACTCCTGCCACGGTCGCGCGGTTCACGGGGATTTCTCCACGATCAACTTATCACCGCGACGGGCCCGCGCGGGGCCTGAATTTGCGGCGTGCTACGCGGGGCTGGGCGCCTCGTGCAAGGGCGGCACCCGGAGGATGCGCGCGATCTCCTCCCCGTCGAGCGACTCGCGCTCGAGGAGGGCGCGGGCGAGGGCGTGGAGCTTCTCGAGGTTGGTCTCGATCATGTGGCGGGCGCGGGTCGCGCACTCGACCACGATCCGCTTGATCTCGGAGTCGATCAGGACCGCGGTCTCCTCGCTGAAGTCCTTGGGGCGCGCCACCTCGCGCCCGAGGAAGATGTGCTCCTCGCCCTTGCCGAAGGTGAGCGGGCCCATCTTGTCGGACATGCCCCACTCGCACACCATCTTGCGGGCCATCTCGGTGGCCTTCTCGAGGTCGTCGCCCGCCCCGGTGGTCTGCTGCTGGAAGACGATCTCCTCGGCGGCGCGGCCGCCCAGGAGGATCGTGATCCGATTCACGAGGTAGTCCCGCGAGTAGTTGTACTTGTCGTCCGCGGGCAGCTGCTGGGTGAGCCCGAGGGCCCGGCCGCGGGGGATGATCGTCACCTTGTGCAGCGGATCGGCGCCCGGGAGCAAGTCCGCCACCAGGGCGTGGCCCGCCTCGTGGTAGGCGATCGTCTTCTTCTCGGTCTCCGAGATGATCATCGAGCGCCGCTCCACGCCCATCAGGACCTTGTCCTTGGCGTTCTCGAAGTCGATCATCTCGACGACCTTCTTGTCCTGGCGCGCGGCCAGCAGCGCCGCCTCGTTCACCAGGTTGGCCAGGTCCGCGCCCGAGAACCCGGGGGTGCCGCGGGCCAGGACCTTGAGGTCGACCTTGGGCGCGAGCGGGATGCGCCGCGAGTGGACCTTGAGGATCTCCTCGCGCCCCTTGACGTCGGGCCGCGCCACCACCACCTGGCGGTCGAAGCGACCGGGCCGCAGCAGCGCCGGGTCCAGCACGTCGGGCCGGTTGGTGGCCGCGATCAGGATCACGCCCTCGTTGGTCTCGAAGCCGTCCATCTCGACCAGGAGCTGATTGAGGGTCTGCTCGCGCTCGTCGTGACCCCCGCCCAGGCCCGCGCCCCGGTGGCGGCCGACCGCGTCGATCTCGTCCATGAAGATGATGCAGGGCGCGTGCTTCTTGCCCTGCTCGAACAGATCGCGCACCCGGGAGGCGCCCACGCCCACGAACATCTCCACGAAGTCCGAGCCGGAGATCGAGAAGAACGGCACGTTGGCCTCGCCCGCGATGGCCTTGGCCAGCAGCGTCTTGCCGGTGCCCGGAGGGCCGACCAGCAGCACGCCCTTCGGGATCTTGCCGCCGAGCTTCTGGAACTTGGGCGGATCCTTCAGGAACTCGATGATCTCGCGGAGCTCTTCCTTGGCCTCGTCGACGCCGGCCACGTCCTGGAAGGTGACCTTGTTCTGCTTCTCCGAGATCAGGCGGGCCCGGGCCTTCCCGAAGGAGAGCGCCTTGGCTCCCCCACCCTGCATCTGTCGCATGAAGAAGATCCAGACCCCGATGAACAGCAGCATCGGCACCCACTGCAGCACGATGGCCAGCCACGAGTTGGTGTCGGGCGGCTTGACGTCGATCTTGACGCCCTTGTCCTTGAGGGACTTGACCAGGTCCGGGTAGTCGGCGGTGAAGGTCCGGAACGACGAGCCGTCGCTCATGCGGCCGGAGACGTTGTTGCCCTTGAGGGTGACCTCGCGCACCTCCCCCGACTCGACCTTCTTGAGGAAGTCGGAGAAGACGATCTCGCCCCGCGGCGCCTGGTTCTGCTGGAAGAGCTGGAAGAGGAGGATGACGATGAGGCCGATCACCATCCACAGGGCGAGGTTCTTGTAGAACGGATTCATACGGGGAATCATACCATACGGGGCGAGGGCCCGAGGGGCCGCCCCGAGGGCGAATCAGGCCCTCGCGGCCGCCTCCAGCACCGCGAGATCGGGGAGATTCCGGTGCCAGCCGTCGTAGTCGAGGCCGTAACCGACCACGAACTCGTCGGGGATGACGAAGCCCACGTAGTCGACCTCGACGTCCACCTCCCGCCGGGAGACCTTGTCCAGGAGCACGCACAGGGACAGGCTCCGCGGGTGCCGGGTGGCCAGGTTTCGCCGCAGGTAGCTGATGGTGCGCCCCGAGTCGATGACGTCCTCGACGATGATCACGTCCCGACCCTCGATCGAGAGCGACAGGTCGGCGGTGAGCCGCACCACCCCGGAGGACCGGGTGCCCGAGCCGTAGGAGGAGACCGCCATGAAGTCCATCGCGGCGGGCAGCGGGATGGCGCGGAGCAGGTCGGCGGTGAACACCACCGCGCCCTTCAGCACCCCCACCAGCACGGGCGCCCGCCCCGCGTAGTCCCGGCCGATGGCCTCCCCGAGCTCGGCCACGCGGGCCGCGATCTCGTCCCGGGAGATCAGGATGCGGCCGAGCTGCCGGTCCACCGTGTCGGCCCTACTTGGGCGTGACGAAGGCGGTGAGCGAGCGCTGGGCGCGCAGCCGCTCGGCGACGACCGCCGCCTCCTCGCGGGTCCGGTACGTCCCCACGCGCACCCGGAAGCGGGGCTGGCCGTCCTGCGCGGCCACGCTGGCCACGTAGGCCTCGAGCCCGGTGGCCGCGAGGTGTTGCCGCGTATCCTCGGCCTGACGCCGGTTCTTGAAGGCACCCACCTGGACCGTCCAGGACGACGTGCCGGGGGCCGGGGGCGTGGTCGCGCCGCCCTTGCTCGGCGCCGGTGGCAGCGAGACGGTTGCCGGAGGCGCGGCGGGAGCGGGCGTCGAGACGGAGACGGCCACCGGCGCGACGGTCGAGGGCGCGCTCGGCGCCGAGACCTTGACCGGGGCCGGCTTCGGCTCCGGCGGAGCGGCCGAGACCTTGACGGTGACCGGCTTGCCCTCGGGCCGGGTCGACCCGCCGGGGGTGAGCGGCTCGGTGAGCGTCTGGTAGAAGGTCAGCTTCTCGGTCGGCTCGGGCGTGCGATCGGCCATGGTCTCGGCCGCGATCCCGCCGCGACGGGGCGGCGTCGCGCTCGCCTTCCGCACCGCCTCGGAGGCCGACGGCGTGCCCGCGGCGATCGAGCCGCGCGCCCACTGCCGGCCCACCAGCAGGCCCAGCGTGAAGGTCAGGCCCAGGATCACCACCACCGCGCCGCCCAGCACCAGCCACTGGCCGAAGCCCGGCCCGCCTCCCCCCCGTCGCCGCGCCGAGGCCATGGCTCAGTCGCGCTCCTCGCCGCGCTGCATGCTCTCGGGGGCGGAGACCCCGAGCAGGTCGAGCCCGTTGCGCACCACCTGGGCCACCGCCGCGCAGAGCGCGAGGCGCGCCAGCGTGGTGGCGCGGTCGGGCGTGATCACCCGGTGCGCCTTGTAGTACGGGTGGAAGATCCCGGCCAGCTCGGAGAGGAAGTACGCCACCCGGTGCGGCTCGCGCGCCCGCGCCGCCCCCGCCACCAGGTCCGGGTACTGCAGCAGGCGCTTGATCAGCGCCTGCTCCTCCTCGAGAACGAGCGGGCGCATGTCCACCTGGCTCCACGGCGGCACCGCGATCCCCTGCTCGGCCGCGTTTCTGAAGAGGCTCCCGACCCGGGCGTGCGCGTACTGCACGTAGAAGACCGGATTGTCCGAGGACTGGCGCGTCGCCACCGCGAGATCGAACTCGAGCGGGCTGTCGTGCCGGCGCGTGAGGAACGTGAAGCGCGCCGCGTCGCGGCCGACCTCCTCCAGCAGCTCCTCCATCAGCACGAACTCACCCCGCCGCTTGGACATGCGCACCGGCTGCCCGTCGCGCAGCAGAGTCACGAGCTGCACGATGAGCACGTCGAACGCCTCCGGCGGGTGGCCGAGGGCCTGCATCGCGGCGCGCAGGCGGAGGATGTAGCCGTGGTGGTCGGGGCCGAAGAACTCGATCACGTGCTCGGCCCGCCCGAACTTCCCGAAGTGGTGGAAGCCGATGTCGACCCCGAAGTAGGTCAGCTCCCCGTCGGACCGGCGGACCACGCGGTCCTTGTCGTCGCCGAAGGCGGTCGACCGGAACCAGAGCGCGCCGTCCTGCTCGTAGGTGTGTCCGGCCCGGGTCAGGGCCGCGATCGCCTCGCGCGGCCGGTCGGTGTCGCGCACGTCGCGCTGCTCGTGGGCCCACTGGTCGAAGCGCGTGCCATACGCCTCGAGCACGCGGCGCTGATTCTCCACCATGTCCGCGACCGCCCGCCGCCCGAGCAGATCGAGCCGCTCCGCCTCCGGGCGGGCCGCGATCGCCCGCATGCCGGCCGGGTCGCGCGCGAGCCACTCCGCGACCAGATCCACGAGGTACTCGCCGGGGTACGCGTTCTCGGGCAGCTCGGCGGTCTCGCCGAGCGCCTGGCGCAGGCGCACGTCCACCGAGCGGGCGAGCGCGGTGAACTGGTTGCCCGCGTCGTTGACGTAGTACTGCGACTCGACCGCGTAGCCCTGCGCGCGCAGGATGCGGGCGAGGGCGTCGCCCACCGCGGCCGCGCGCGCGTTGACGATGACCAGCGGGCCGGTGGGATTGGCCGAGACGAACTCGAGCAGGACCCGCACGCCCTTGCCGACGTCGCTCCGGCCGTACTCGTCCCCCGCGTCGAGCACCTCCCGGAGGGCCTCCGCGCACCACGCGGGCGACAGGAACACGTTGAGGAAGCCGGGCCCCGCCACCTCGAGACGATCCACCACCGCGGTCTTGGGGAAGGCGGCCACGATTGCCTCCGCGATCTTGCGCGGCGGGCGACGGGCCTCGCGCGCCAGGGTCATGGCCACGTTGGTGGCATAGTCGCCGTGACGCGCCTCGCGCGGGATCTCCCACTGCACCTCGGAAGGTGCGGGCAACCCGGCGGCGTCGAGCGCTTGCCTCAATGCGTCCGCGAGATGGTCCGTGATGTTCAAAGACACCGATCGCCGCCGATGCGGCGGCGATTCCTGGATGATACCTCCCGGTCCGCGGGCGGGCGAAGAAAGAATCACCCGCATCGCGCGAGCAGCAGGACGAGCCCGGCCGCGGCCAGATCGAGGGCGACCGCCCGGCGGGCCACGCGCAGCGCGCGATCCATCGCGGCCGGGTCGGGCGGAGGGCCGTCGCCCAGCCGGTAGTGGCCCGGCTTCTCGAGGGTCACGCCGAGCGCGCCCGCCATCGCGGCCATGGTCCGGCCCGCGTTCGGGCTCTCGGTCCGCGCCGCGTCGCGCCGCCACCCGCGAGCGGCGCCCGCCCGCGACTCGTGCGCGAGCCACGCGCCGGCCACGATCGACGCGGCGGCCACCCGGGCCGGCACGTAGTTGAGTGCGTCGTCGGTGCGCGCGGTGGCACGTCCGAGGTATTCGAGCTCCTCCCGCCGATACCCGATCATCGCGTCCGCGGTGTTCACCGCGCGGTAGGCCCAGGCCAGCGCGAGCCCGGCACCCACGCCGCCCAGCAGCGCACCCACGACGTAGAAGCAGACCGGGGCCACCAGCCCATCGGTCACGTTCTCGGCGAGCGACTCGATCGCGGCGGAGGCGACGCCGGGAGCCTCGAGCCGGTCGGTGGGCCGACTCACGAGATGCCAGGCCACCTGCTGGCGGGCGCCCGGGAGGTCGCCGGCCACCAGATGCCCGCGCACGATCTCCACCGCGCCGAAGAGACCGTCGATCGACAGGCTGCCCTTAAGCAGCCACGCGTCCCCGAGCAGCGCGGCTGGCGCGGGAAGCATCGCCAGCATCGCGTGGGCCGCGAGCGCGCCGCCCGCGGCCACCCCGGTCACGACCAGGATCAGGAAGCTGCCGTAGAGGGCGAGATCGTCCGGCGCCGCGGGGGCGAGCCGACGGGCCCGGGCGATGAGCGCGCCGATCCACGCCACCGGGTGCCAGCGGCTGGGCGGGTCGCCCACGAGGAGATCGAGGACCGCCGCCAGCGCCAGCACCGTCATCGGGACGGGCGGTGGCGCATCAGACGCTCACCGCAGCTCGAACACGAGCGGGAGCCGGATGCGGAGCGCGCGTCGCGGCAACGACTCGGGGAACGGCAATGGCCCGAGGCGTCGAATGGTCTCGACCGCGGCGTCGTCGAGAAGCTCGTGACTGGACGAGCGCGTCACCTGCACGTCGCGCACCCGCCCCGCGGGATCGAGCCAGACGTCGAGCTCGACGGTGCCCCGCAAGCCCTGCCGTCGCGCGGCCAGCGGATACACGAGCGACTCCTGGACGCGCTGGCGGAACCGCTGGAGGTAGGGACCGTACTCGGCCGGGATCGGGCCGGCGCCGCCCGGCGAGCCGAGGGCGAGGGCCGAGCCGCGGGCGCCGGCCGGCGAGGACGAAGCATCGCCGCGCGTCTCTCCCCCGCCGCGGGCGCCGACGGGGCGGTCGGGTGACGCCGCTGCGGGCGCGGCGGGTGAGGCGGGCGGGCCCGGCGGATCGACCGGCGTCGGCGAGGGATCCGCAGGCGCGGGTGCCGGCGCGAGCGGGACGACCGGCGGAGCCGGCGGGGGAAGTGTCACCACCGCGGGCGAAGGCGGCGGGCCGGGCTCGACGGGCGGCGCGAGTGGAGGAGCCGGTGCGGTTCGAGCACTGGCCCCGGGCGGCGCCGCGGTGGCGGCGCGCGCGGGATCCGCCGGGGCGCGCGGCGCGCTCGCGCGGGCCGGGGCCGCTCGCTCACGCGATCGGGCCGCGGGAGTGGACTGGGGCGGCGCCCCCGCCCCGGGGGCGGCGGGCGACTCCGCACGCTCGACCAGGTCCACGAACAGGGGCCGGCTCCAGTCGGCCGCGGAGAGGGTCAGGACCAGCACGGCTACCGCCGCGTGGGCGACCAGCGAGAAGGCGACGCCGCCCGCACGGGCCACCGGACTCACGGGTGACGCTCCCGCCAGTCGCGAATGCTGCGCTCGAGCGCGGCCCGGACCGCGCGGGCCACGACCCAGCCCAGCGGGCTCGCGGGCCCGCCGAAGCGTACGGGCGCGCCGCGGCCGGTGGCCGCGATCACGACCGCGTCGGTCGAGGTGCCGGAGGCCGCGAGACCGTCCTCGACCACGAGACCGACCGCCCGCAGCGCGAGACCCTTGACCTCGGTCGCGGTGATGATCGCGTTGACGAGCGCGGCGGGCTCCGGATCGGCGTCGACCACCACCACGGTGTTGATCGTCGAGGGCGCCCACGTCGCGATCGGCGAGTGACCCGCCGCGACCGGGTTGCTGAGCCCGACGGTGGCGACCGCCAGCGCCCGGACGTGCTCGGCGGCCTCCTCGCCGATCGCGGCGCGCTCGGTCAGGGCGCCGGTGAGGAGCCCCACCCAGGGCTCGGGCACCCCGGCGCGTCGCGCGTAGACCGCGATCATCCCGGCGGGGTCCGCGCACGGGTCGTTCTTGCCGACGTGCAGGTTGACCACCGCGCGCGCGTCCACGAGACCGCCGTAGTGCACCGCCGAGGACAGGACGCGCAGCGGCCGCTCGCTCACGAGCACCACCGCCTCCGGGCCCACCGCGACGGACACCCCGGCGATCATCGCGTCCTCCCCTAGAACGACGCCCGCAGCCCGACGAGGCCGTTGATGCCGAGCGCGGGGAAGCCGCGGACCTCGGCGTAGCCCTCGTTGAGCAGGTTCTGGATGCGGGCGGTCAGCTCCAGCTTCCGCAGCCACCCGGTGCGGTCGAGGATACGCCAGGTTCCGCCCACGTCCACCCGCGTGTAGCCGCGGTTGTACACCTCGCCGAACGACTCGAACTGCTCGGTCACCACGTGAACCTGGCTGAACAGCGAGAGGCGCGGGATCGGCTCCCAGGTGAGGCCGATGTTCCAGCGATGCCGCGGCTCCCGCGGCAGGGGCCGGTCGGTGGCCAGGTTCTCCGAGTCGGTGTACGTGTAGTTCAGCGACGCCACCAGGTTGGGGAGGACGTCCACCTCGGAGGTCAGCTCGATGCCCGCGCTGCGGGCGCGGCCCACGTTGACCGGCCCTCCGAAGGGCGCGGTCGGGAGCGGAACGCAGCACGTGATCAGGTTCTTGAAGTTGTTCTGGAAGTAGGTCAGGCCGAGCCGGATCCGGTTGCTCCAGAGCTTCTGGTCGACCCCGAAGTCGTAGGAGAGGCTCTTCTCCGGCTGCAGGTCCGGATTGCCGAACGCGGGGAAGAAGAGGTCGTTGAACGTGGGGGCGCGGAACCCGGTCCCCGCGCTGCCGTGGAGCCGGGTGCCCGTCTCCTTGATCACGAAGGCGACGGAGCCGCGCTCGGTGGTGGTGGTGCCGAAGACGCTGTTGTCCTCCACTCGAAACCCGCCGGTGACGAACAGCCGATCGAAGAAGCGCAGCTGCTGCTCGAAGAAGGCGGACTGGGTCTCGCTGGCCGCGCGGAAGACCCCCTTGCTCTCACCCTCCTCCCGCCGGTACTCGAGCCCGACGCTGCTGGTGCTCCACTTTCCGAGGAAGAACGAGTTGACCCACTCCGCCTCCTTTCGCACCACGTCGACCTGGGAGAACGCGGTGAAGTCGAAGTCCACGCCGGGGTCGGCCGGGTCCTGGAAGCCCGCACTGTTCTCGTAGCGCGAGAGACGGCCGCGCGTCTCCCACCACTCCACCGGACGGGTCTTGCCCTCCAGGCTGAAGAGCGTCGTCTCCGACTGCTGGTGCGCGTTGGGGTTGATGATCGGGACGATCGGCTGGGGCCCGGGGAATACCCCCTTCACCGGGACCCCCGTGTCGCTCTTGTTGTAGCGGAAGACGAAGTCGAGCGAGGTGCTCCACGGCAGGGTGGCCCCGACCCGCGCGCTGAGCGCGTTGACGTCGGTCCCGTCGTTCTGGAACCGGCCGTTGCTCTCGAAGTGGGAGGCCGACAGCGCGTAGTTCAGGATCTTCCACGCCCCGCTCACGGTGGCCCGGGTGGCGAGGGTGTCGTAGTTGCCCCCCTCCTGCTGCACGGAGGCCTGGAAGGGCCCGCCGGTGCCCTTGCGGGTGATGATGTTGACCACCCCGCCGATGGCGTCGGCGCCGTACAGCGTGGACTGGGGACCCCGGATGATCTCGATCCGCTCGATCAGGTCCGGGGAGAGATCGGAGAGATCCACCTGCCCCAGCGTCGGGCTCTTCACCCGCACCCCGTCCACCAGGACCTGCACCTGGTTGGCATTGGCCCCCCGGATCGTGATGCTCGAGGTCTTGCCGTAGGAGCCCGAGCGCCGGATCTCCACCCCGGGGACGTTGCGGAGGGCCTCGTCCACGGTCGGGTAGTGCAGGGTCTGGAAGTCGTCCCCGTTCACCACGCTGATGGAGGCACCCAGCTGCTCCGACGGGGTCGCCACCTTGGTCGCCGTCACCACCACCGGCTCCACGATCTTCTGCTCCTGCGCCACCGCCGCCACCGGCGCCGACAGGCACAACACGAGAAGCCACACCGGACACGTTCGCATCGACCACTCCTCTTGCCTCGAAAGGGTTGGCGCGGGCGATCGCACCCAGGTCTCCTGACTCGTGGATCGGCGTCGTGGCCCGGCCTTCCCAGGCACGCCTCGACAGGCGGCCCAGTGGCTCCCTCGCGGGATCGGGCGAGACTCCCCACACACAGTGGCGGGACCGTGCCGGCTTGGGCCCCGTGCTCCGGGCCACCGGCTTCCCTTGGAGTGCGATCGATTTTCTTGTGCTAGCTCACTTTGGTAGCTCTCACCTCCTTCGAAACTTTCAGCTCAATCGGTGTCCGTCGGATACACCAGGTGCACGGTCGGCCGGCGGCTGATCGGGTGCTTGTCGACGATCACCCGGCACCCGTACACCGCCTCGAGGACCCCCTCGTCCATCACCGTCTCAGGAGGGCCGACCCGGACCGGGGAGCCGGCCGCCATGAGCAGGAGCCGATCGCAGAGCTCGGCCGCGAACCCCAGGTCGTGCGAGACGAGCACGATCGTGAGGCGCCGCTGCCCTGCGAGCCGGCGAAGGAGCCCGGCGCACTCGGCCTGGTAGCGCAGGTCCAGGTGGGCGGTCGGCTCGTCCAGGATCAGCAGGCGGGGCTCCTGGGCCAGGGCGCGGGCCAGCATCACCCGCTGCCGCTCACCCCCGCTCAACCGGTCCAGGAGGGCGGAGCGCAGCTCGAGGACGCCGACCGCCTCCATCGCCCGACGCGACGCCGCGCGATCCGCCTCGGTCTCGAAGAATCGATGGGGAGCGCGCGGGAAGCGCCCCATCAGCACCAGCTCCTCCACCGTGTGGGGGAAGCCGTGCGGGATGTCCTGGGGCACCACCGCGACCTGGCGAGCCACCGCCGCGCGATCGAGGCGGGTCACGTCCTGTCCCTCGAGCAGGATCCGGCCCCCGGACGGCGCGAGCACGCGCGAGAGGAGCCGGACCAGCGTGGTCTTCCCGGAGGCATTGGGACCGATCACGCCGAAGGTCTCCCCCGCCCGCACCTCGAACGTCAGGTCGCGGATCGCGAAGGCCCCCGCTCCCGGGTTGCGCGCGGGATAGGCGAAGGCCACCCGCTGGCAGTCCACGAGCGGCGTCACAGGTGGGGATTCGCCGCGCGGGCACGGAGCAGGTAGATGAAGAACGGGGTCCCGCAGAACGCGGTGATGACGCCCACCGAGAGCTCGGCGGGGGCGATCACGTTGCGGGCCACGGTGTCGGCGAGCAGGAGAAAGGCGCCGCCGCCGAGCAGCGCCGCCGGGATCACCACCCGGTTGTCCGGGCCGAGCAGGAGCCGGAGGCTCTGCGGCACGATCAGGCCCACGAAGCCGATGGGCCCCGCGAAGGCGACCGCGGCGGCCGTGAGCAGTGCGGCGCCGGCGAAGATCCGGCGCTTCAGGCCCAGGGCGTCCACCCCGAGCTGCTGCGCGCTCTCCTCGCCGAGCGCGAGGAGGTTGAGCCGGCGGGCGGCGCCGATCACGAGCCAGCCGCCCACCGCGGTGAGGGCGGCGAACACGGCCAGGCTGCCCGGGGCGACGGGGCCGAGATTGCCGAGCAGCCAGTGCACGACCCCGCCGAGCCGGTCGAAGTCCACGACCGAGATCAGCACCGTGATGGCCGACGAGAAGAAGATGCCGACGATCACCCCCGCCAGGAGCAGCGTGTGGACCGGGAGGCCGCCGGCGCGGGACGCGATCAGGTACACCGCGCCGCCCGCCACGAGGGCGCCGGCGAAGGCACAGGCGGCCAGCCCCACCGCCTCCACGAGGCTTCCGCCGAGCCCGAAGACCTGAGCCACGACCACCCCGAACGCGGCCCCGCTCGAGACCCCGAGCACGGAGGGCTCGGCGAGCGGATTGCGGGCGAGGCCCTGGAAGCCGGCGCCTGCCACCGCCAGGGCGCCGCCGGCCAGCAGGGCGGCCAGGATGCGCGGCAGGCGGAGGCTCAGCACCACGACCTGGTCGACACCCCGCACGCGCCCGGTGAGCACGGCCAGCACGTCGCGAGGCGGCACGCTCGCGCTGCCGATGAAGAGGGCGCCGAGGGCGGACACGATCACCAGGAGACCGAGCCCGCCGAGCAGGACCGCGAGCCGGGCGCGGGACGCGGGCGCGGGCTCGCTCATCGCGTCTCCGCCCGGTCGAAGGCCTCGGGATGGATCAGCCGGGCGAGCCGCTCGAGGCCATCGACGATTCGCGGGCCGTACCGGTGCGTCAGGTTGCCGTCGATCGTGTGGAGACGGCCCGCCGCGACGGCCGGCACCTGGCTGAAGCGCTCCCACTGAGCGCGCATCAGCGGGCTCTGCTCCGAGCCGTGACTCGCCAGGACGATGACCTCCGGGTTACGCGCCAGGGCCGCCTCCAGGCTGTAGCGGGGATACCCGTGCCCGCCGTCGGCGGTGACCGACTCGCCGCCGGCCAGGGTGATCAGCTCGGACACGAGCGAGCCCCGCCCGGGCACGATGAGCGGGTCGGGCCAGAGAACGTAGAGCACGCGCGGGCGCGCCCGACCCTCGACGCGCGCCGTCACCGCGCCGATGCGCTCGCGCAGGGCCGCCACCGCGCGATCCGCCGCTTCGGTCCGCTCGGTCAACCGGCCGAGACGGGCCAGCAGATCGAGCACGTCGGCCACCGAGACCGGGTTCACGACGTAGACCGGGATGCGGAGGCGCTCGAGCTGCTCGAACGTCTCGTGGCGATTGCCGGCGGTGGTGGCCACCACGAGGTCGGGCTTGAGGGACACCATGCCCTCGAGGCTCGGGGCCAGCATGCCGCCGACCCGCGGCTTCCGGCGCGCCGCGGCGGGGTAGTCGCAGAAGTCGGTCACCCCGACCAGGCGGTCCTGGGCCCCGATCGAGTAGAGGACCTCGGTGACGCTCGGCACGAGGGAGATGATGCGGGCGGGCGGCGCGGGCAGGACGAGCCGGCGGCCGGTCTGGTCGGTGACGGTGAGGGCGCCCGCCGCCGCCGGGAGCAGCGCGAGCCCCAGCGCGAGCGCGCCGAGGAGGCGCCTCACGGAGCCCCCGCCCCTTCCGCGCGATCGGTCACGCCGGCCGACTTGAAGGTGGCCATGTCGGTCAGCACCGAGACCGCGGCGCGGGCCAGGCCGATGCAGAGTGCGGCACCGGTGCCCTCGCCGAGGCGCATCCCGAGGTCGAGGTAGGGCTCGAGACCGAGGGCGTCGAGCACGCGCGCGTGACCCGGCTCCGCCGAGCGGTGGGCCGCGAGGAGGGCGCCGCGCGCGGCCGGCTCGAGCCGGACCGCGACGAGCGCCGCCGCGCCCGCGATGAAGCCGTCCAGGACCACCGGGAGCCGGTAGGCCGCGCCGGCCAGGATCACCCCGACGAGGCCGGCGATCTCGAAGCCGCCGAGCTTGGCGAGCGTGTCGAGGGCATCGGCGGGATCGGGCGCGTTGCGCGTGAGGGCGCGCCGGATGGCCTCGACCTTGCGCCGCCGGCCCGCCGCGTCGACGCCGGTGCCCGGGCCGGTGACGCTCTCCGCGGAGGCTCCGGTCAAGGCCGCCACCAGGGCGCTCGCCGCGGTGGTGTTCCCGATGCCCATCTCACCGGTGCCGACCAGGTCCGCGCCCCGCGCCCGCTCGGTCTCGACGAGGCCGATGCCGGCCTCGATCGCCTGCACCGCCTGTGGGCGGGTCATCGCGGGGCCGAGGGTCATGTCCGCGGTGCCGGGGGCGACCTTGAGGTCACGCAGGTCCGGATGGCGCGGCAGGGGGGCCGCCACGCCCAGATCGGCCACCACCACCCGCGCGGCCGCGTGGCGCGCGAGGACGTTGACGGCGGCGCCGCCGCGGAGGAAGTTCTCGACCATCTGAGCGGTCACGACCTGCGGGTACGCGCTCACGCCCTGGGCGACGACTCCGTGGTCCCCGGCCAGGGTGAAGATGACCGGATCGCGGAGCGGTGGCGGGCAGGTCCCCGCGATGGTGGCCAGCCGCACCACCAGCTCCTCGAGGCGCCCGAGGCTGCCCGGAGGCTTGGTGAGCTGATCGAGCCGGCGGCGCACCTCGACCTCGGCGCCGGGGTCCGGCAGGGTGACGAGGCTACGGAGCTTCGTGAGTGCGGTCATGCGGCGGGGAGGGCAGCGGAGTGTCCTTCACGGTGAGCGGGAGCGCCGCCACCATCAGGGTCACCCGGTCGGCGGCGGCGGCGAGACGCTGGTTCACCACGCCCAGGAGGTCGCGGAATCGCCGGCCCAGCTCGGTGGGTGGGTGCACGCCCTGGCCGACCTCGTTCGAGACCAGGATGATCGACACGAGACGCTCACGCAGCAGCTTGGCCAGATCGTCGACCGCGGCCAGGACCAGCGTGTCGTCGTCACCGCGCTCCATCAGGTTCGAGACCCAGACCGTGACGCAGTCGACGATGACGAGGTCGTGCGAGCGGGCGGCCCGACGGCAGGCGGCCGCGACGTCGAGCGGCTCCTCGAGCGTGACCCATTGCGCGGGGCGCTCGGCCCGGTGACGGGCGATGCGGGCCGCCATGTCGCGGTCCACCGCGCGCGCGGTGGCAACCACGGCGGCCAAGCAGCCGATGACCCGAGCCTGCTCGACCGCATACCTGCTCTTGCCGCTGCGGGCGCCGCCCAGCAGGAGATGCGAGTGGTGCATGACCGTCACCCGGGTCCTCCCTCGAAGACCGGTGCGGGGTGGCAGTGTCGGGCAGGTCTCCTGGCTCTCGGATCGTCCTACTCCCCGCACCTTCCCGATCCGGCTCGTGCCGGACCAGTGGCCGATCGCGGGTTTCGTACCCGATTACAGTGACGGGGTCGCGGCGGATTCGCACCGCCTTCCCTGGAGCCCGCACCCGGCGGGCCGCCCGGACACCGATGACGGAGCGACCGTAGCAGAGCGACGGGGCAAAGGCAAGGCGAGCCCCGGGCCGCGCCCTACCAGCGGGAGAGGCGATCGATGTGGCGTCGCTGGCGCTTGGTGGGCCGGCCCGCCCCGGGTGGACGATAGGCGGGCGGTGCCGTCCGCGACTCGCGCGGCGGAGGCGGCGGGGTTAGGTCGTCGTAGAGCAGGGCGGCCTCGCTGCCGCTCCCGCGCCGCTCGGCCAGGACCGCCACCCGGACAATGCGGCGGCCACGGGGAAGCGTGATCTGGAGGAGATCACCCGGGCGCACCGGCTTGGACGGCTTGGCCGCATCGCCGTTGACGTCCACCTTGCCGCCGGCACACGCGGTGGCGGCGAGCGTGCGACTCTTGAAGAAGCGGGCCGCCCACAGCCACTTGTCGATCCGCACGTCCGACATCAGGTTTTTACCGTAGCACAAGGCGGGCGTGAGAAACTGAGGCGGTCATGATCCGCTCCGTGATCGCGCTCGCCACGACGGCCGCGTTGCTGGCGGCCGCGCTCCTCGCCGTGCTGGCCGGTCCACTCCCCGCCGCCGATCCGCCCACCCACGTCGTCGAGGACTGGGCCAAGCAGCCGGAGGGCAAGACCGGGATCCCCGACGGCTGGAAGGGGCAGAACTGGGGGAGTCCCAAGTACGACTTCCGCGTCGTCACCCACGGCGGTCGCAAGGGTGTCAACCTGAAGAGCGCGAACGACAGCTCGACGATCTCGAAGGAGGTGAAGGTCGACGTAAAGGCCTGGCCGATCCTCCAGTGGACCTGGCAGGCGGTGACGCTGCCGAAGGGGGGCGACGCGCGCAAGTCGGCGACCGACGACGAGGCGGCTCAGATCTACGTCACGTTCCCGCGCTTCCCCTCGGCGGTCCGCTCTCGGATCATCTCCTACATCTGGGACACCGCGGCACCGGTCGGAGCGGTCTTCAAGAGCGAGAAGACCGGCCTCGTGACCTACGTCGTCGTCCGCTCTGGCCCTGCCGATCTCGGCAAGTGGCTCACCGAGAGCCGCAATGTGCTCGAGGACTACAAGAAGATCTACGGGGAGCCGCCGGGCGAGGACGTGGGGGCGATCTCGATCGCCATCGACTCCAACGACACGAATTCGACCGCCGAGTCGTACTTCGCGGAGATCCTCTTCCGCAAGCCGTAGCCCACCAGAGGAGGCGCAATGGCCGCGTACGGCGCTACCCTGCTCCGGCTCGTCCTGGGGGTCGTCTACATCATGCATGCCTACCTCGCGGTGGTGGTGTACGGCCCGGCGGGCATGATCGACTATCAGGCCAAGAACGGAATCCCCTTCCCCGAGATCGGCACGTGGTACCTGATCCTGGCCCACGGGCTGGGAGGGGTCTTCCTCGTCCTCGGGCTGTTCACGCGCTGGGCCGCCCTGGCCAACGTGCCGGTCATGCTCGGGGCGCTGCTGTTCGTCCACCTCAGGCACGGCTTCTGGGCCTTCAAGAACGGCTACGAGTACGTCCTGGTGCTCGCGGTCGTCTCCCTCGCGGTGGCGATGATCGGGGGCGGGGCGCTGACCGTCAGGCGGTAGCGCGGAGCGTGCGGGCTACTTCGAGCGGTTGGCGGATGCCTGGGCGTCCGGCTTTTCGGCCGGCGCGAACTTGCCCGCCGGCACCGGGCTCGTCGCCTGGCTGAGCGTCAGGCTCGTATCCTTGCCGGTATCCACTGTGACCTTCTCGTCCCAGACCGTCGTCCCGTCGACCACCGCGACGACCCGGTAGCGGCCGGCGGGCACGTCCTTGAACTCGTAGCCGTCGCCCAGACGGAAGGCTCGATCACGCTTGACGTCGTAGGTGGCCGGCTCATCTCCGACCAGCGACAGCGTTCCGGTGATCAGGCGGCGCTGCGGGGTCACGCCGGGCCACTCGGTCTTCCCGACGAGCCGACCGACCATTGAGGGATCGACGGGACGGGCGTGGCCCTTCTGGCCGGCGTCGGCCACCGTGGTCGGGGCCACCAGCGCCCCCACATGGGTCAACCAGCGCTGGGCCTCTTGGTACTCGTTGGAAGCGGCATCGGCGTGACTCAGGACCCAACGGAACTGGAGGATGGCTTCCGGGCGCTTCTCGAGGAATGAGTACGCGGTCCCGAGCGCGAACCGCGGGCCAATCGCGGCGGAATCGAGATCGGCAGCCTGGCGGTACTTCTCGACCGCGTCGACGTAGTCGCCCTTGGCCATGAACGCGTCGCCCTCGACCTTCAGCTGCTCGGCCGGGGACAGGGTCGAAACGGGAGGATGGGAAACGGGCGCCTGCTGGCAGGCGGCCCCGAGCAAGAGTGCCGCCGCCAGCAGGACGATACGTCGCACGTCTAGTTCTCGCGGTAGCTGGAGATGCGGGTGTTGTAGAGGCCGCGGAGGGCGAGATCGATGCCCTCCCTTCCGTAGCGCAGCTTCATGGTCGCGGCCTGGTTCAGGAACTCGAAATACCCGCCGACCTCCGCCCCGTTGGTCTCGTTGGCGATGAGGGCGCCGCGGATCTCGGTGTTGCTGCCGGAACGGAATCCGATGCCGACGTTGCGGCCGGTCACGATCACGATGCCATTCCAGGTGAACTGACTCGACTGGAAGAACGAGAGGTCGGCCTCCTCCATCACCAGGATGCCGTAGCCAGTAATCGCCTGACTGCCGTATACGGAGGCGCCAATAAAGTTCGAGCTGGGATCGTACTCACCCTTGACGTACACCATGGCCGGTGCCGTCGAGGTGCCGAGGTTCACGGTCTGGTTGATCTGGCTGGCGCCCGTGCAGTTGTTCGTAATAGTGACCTGGTTCGCGGTTCCGGTCGACGACATCCGCAGCCCTTCGGGCTTGGGGGAGCCGGTCAGACCGCTCGCATACTGGCAGGCCTGCGTGCTGTTGATGATCTGCGTCTGTGGGTTAGAGGCCAGATTCGTGAGGAACTGCTGGACGACGGTCGGATTCAGGGCGGAGTCCGCCGCGATCGTGTTGAGGCCCGTCGTGAGAGCACCTGTAGTCTGGTCTTTCCCCTGGACGTATCCTTGCTTCGCCGCGTCGTCGAAGCCGGCCTCCGCATTGGCTTCGTAGGTGAGGCCAGAGAGGGTCTCGGTCCCGGTGTAGGTGGAGATACCGAGCTTGGTGGGAGTGGCCCCCGTGGGCGTGCTGGTGTCGGCCATCTTCCAGTCACGCCCATCGATCGCGTAGCACCCGCTGCACGGCGGGTCGTTCGAGAAGGTATCGGTCTGCACGCCCGGGAGGCTGAGGGCGGCGTTGATGTTGAGGTTGCCTCGCTGGACCACCGCGGTGATCGTGCGGCTCGCACCATTGTACGTTCCGGTCGAGTTGACGATCACGATGCCGTTGCTGTCGACGGTAGCGCTGCTGTCACGCGTATTCGTGGTACCGATCAACTGCTGATCGGCCGCGACAGTGTTGAGGTCGTTGCGCAGGGTCACCGCGAAGGTCCCGGAGGAAGAGGTCAGGCCGGGCAGAGCCTGGCTGGTCGCCAGCACCCGACAGCTCAGACCCGTTCCGCAGGCGCCTCCACTGGTCATGGTGCCCCCAAGGAGACCGGCGCTGTTGAGGTCATTGTTGCCGATCTGGGCGCTCATGGCCCACTCGAGGCCGGACTCGGCAAGCTGCCGTGCCCGCGCCCCGTCGGACAGGTTCTTGGAGATCTGCGGCTCCACTGCCCCCAGCGACATGAAGGTGATGGTGAGCAGCGTCAGGACCATCAGCAAGATCATCGCAAGGGGCAAGGCCACCCCGCGCTCGTCGCGAATCCAGGTGAAGACTCGGTTCATGCGAACCTCCCGCTCGTAGACTTGACTCATCGATTCCGGAGACGGATGCGATCCGACATCGTCACGTAGGCTCCCTGGCTCGCGACCTGCGCCGTGACGGTGACTCCGATGATGCGAATGTTGGCCGGCACAGCCGTGACGGTGCCGTCCTCGGCCATGTACGTGAAGCTCAAGGAGCTGATACCGGAGGCGATAGTCAGAGGGCTGGCATCCACGCCGATCTCCTGTCGGGTCAGCGCGCCGCTCGAGAACGAATAGGTCACGCGCTCACCTCGGCAGGCCGTCCCGGTCGCGCAAAGCACCGGATCGTTCACCATGCCCGACCCGGCACTGGCCCCGTCGCCGTTCCAGTCGTACTGCAGCGTGACCGCGGTGGCGGTCGGCCCACTCGCGATCGCATTGAAGGTGTAGCAGGGCGCCGCGGTACACGTCACCGGGCTCGTGTCGGGGTTCTGCGGATAGTACCCGGCCTCCCGGATCTCCTTCACCATCCGCTCGATCGCGACGCGCGCGGTCTGCTGCGCGTCCACCTGCGTGGTGCCGAACCAGAACGCCTGCTGGCCCGACAGTACCAGGCCGAGGAGGCTCGCCATCACCAGTCCGACGATGGCGCAGACCACCAGCATCTCCGCCAGCGTGTAGCCGCGCTCGTTGCTCATGGATTGCCCTCGGCTCATCGATTGGCCAGGAAGATCGACAGGGATACCACTCGCTCGGTCGCGAGCACCCCGCGACCGGTCACCGGCTTGTAGAAGACGCTCACGTCCACGCGAGCCCCGTTCGTACCGCCGGGGTTGGCGGTGATCGTAGTGGTTCGGCGGTAGGTCGACGCGGCCCCGGGGATGGTCCCGTAGGCCTCGGTGGCAGGAAGATTCGTGGTGTTCACATCCACGAGATTGGGCGTGCGTGCGGCCAATTCCTTGGCCTGCTCGATCCGCTGCTCGGCCAGGAAGACCGCGGTGCTCTGCTGGCGTCCCCCTTCGACCCCGTCGACTCCAAACCCGAAGCCGGTGCTGACGGCGATCAGCCCCACCGAGATCACGGCACAGGCCACCATGATCTCGGCCAAGGTGAACCCGGCCTGCCCAGAGCGTATCTTCAGTCGGCGCAACGCACGCATGATATGGACCTCCTGACTCGGCCCGCTAGAGAGCAAGACAGGTGCCAGGCAGGAGACGCGGTCAGGCCGCCGGGTGTGACCGCAAGTGATTGGAATCATTGTCAGACGGTCGCCGCTGGGCGGCGAAGATCCTGCGGTGGGTGCCGCTATCTACAAGTTGCGACGGAGTACCTACACGAATCGTCAGCGGCGAGACGGGTCCACGACCCTTCGGCCGCCGGCCGAGGCGGCCCTGTCTCGGCCAGCTTCGACGCTAGCGGTTGGCCAGCCAGACCACCTCGAGCTGCGCCCCGCGGTCGAAGGAGTTCTTCGGCCC
>DATFAJ010000705.1:0-2651 GCA_035254745.1 Candidatus Methylomirabilota bacterium
GAGCACGGCGCGATCAACTCGTGAGGAGACGGTCATGACCTGCTGCGGCGACGCGCTTCACTGGACCCGTCGCGACTGGATGCGGAGCACGCTGCTGACCGCCGCGTCCGCCATGGTGGCCGGGGGCGCGGGCGCCCGCTCCCGCGCGTCCGCCGCGGAGGCGGCGGAGACGCCCTACCCCGTGGCGGCGAAGCTGCTGCGCGAGCACGTCTCGGTCGACGTGCACACCCACGCCGGTCCCCACGGCGTCACCTCGCGGACCGCCGCGCCGAGCGACGCCCTGGCCCGGAGCATGCGCGCCGGCCGCATCGCGGTGCTCTGCCTGGCCGACGTGCCGGACGGGCCCATCCTCGGCCGCGACGCCAGCAACGTGCTGCGCGCCCTCCGCGAGCCCGAGCCCGGCTTCCTCTACCAGTACCACCTGCAGCGGCTCGGCTGGGTGGACGAGCTGTGCGCCAAGCACGGGATCCGGCGCGTGCTGACCACGGCCGACGTGAAGGCCGCGCACGCCGCCGGCGCGCCCGCCATCATCATGGACATCGAGGGGCTCGACTTCCTCGAGCGCAAGCTCGAGCGGCTGGAGGAGTCGTACCAGCGCGGCGTCCGCACGATGCAGCTCGTCCACTACACCCCGAACGACATCGGCGACTTCCAGACCGGTGCGGTCACTCATAGCGGGCTCACCCCGTTCGGGGCCGACGTCATCCGCGCCTGCAATCGCCTGGGCGTGGTCGTCGACGTGGCCCACGCCACCGCCGACACCGTGAGGCAGGCGGTCAAGGCCACCGACCGGCCGCTGCTGCTCTCCCACACCGCGTTGCGCGGCTCGAAGGCCCAGGGCGAGACGCCGCTGGTGGAGCGGCAGATCACGCCCGATCACGCGCGGGCGATCGCCGAGACCGGCGGCTCGGTGGGCATCTGGCACTTCTTCGCGACGCCCGAGCGCTACGTGGAGGGGCTCAAGGAGATGGCGGACGTGGTGGGCGTCGACCACGTGAGCATCGGCACCGACGCCTCGTCCAGCACGGGGCTCTACCCCAGCTACGACAACTTCACGGCCCTGGTGGACGCCATGCTGCGCGGCGGCTTCACCCCGGCGGACACCGCGAAGATCGTGGGCGGCAACTACCTGCGGATCTTCGCCGCGTCCGTGCGGTGAGGTGCGGGAGCGGGCCTAGTGGGGGTGGTTCGGGATGCCGTGCATCCCCGGTGCCTCGAAGTTGTAGGGAGGATCGCGCCAGAGCAGCACCGCCTTGTAGGTCGTGGGCTCGGCCGCCTGCTGCACGATCAGGTAGACCTGGTCCGGAAACGATTGGTTGTAATTCTCGCCCACCACCGCGCCCAGACCCTCGCTCAGGTCGAGACTCTGCCGAAGGTAACGGTCCCAGATCAGGCCGCGCCCCTCGTAGAACCAGAGGAAGCTCAGCGAGTACTTCACCGCCGCGCTGCGAGAACCGCCCACCGGCACGTACGGCATGAACTGCCGCACCGGGCCCTCACCCTTGAGCAGGACCCGGTAAAGCTGCTGCGGTCGCCCGCTCCCGCTGGGCAGCACCATCCACACGCTCCGCTCGCCCGGCTTGCCCTCCCACCGCACCTCGTCCCAACGCCGGCCCTCGCCGGACGGGGTGATCTCCGCGAGCACGCGCACTGTGCCGTAGGCACGGGCGACTCCCTCGCTGGACCACCGGAGTGTGCGGTCCTGCAGAAGCACCGCGTGCGGCATCGCTCCCTGGTCCAGGCTCGCCTCGAGCCGCTCGAGCCCGGGTCCGGAGGCGCCGTCGTATAGCTCGGCCGTCTTGGCGAAGGGATAGAGCGCGCTCTCCCAGAGGTTGGCCACCTGGAGGCGGTACTCCACCGCCCAGGCCGGCGTGGCCGCGGCAAGACTGGTGAGCAGGACAGTGATCAGGAGCCCCCGGGGTGTCTTCATGGGAGTGATGATACGCTCGGGTGTCATGCTGCGCCGTGTCTTCCCACTCCCGGCCGTCCGGGCCCTCTTCCTGCACCGGCAGCACCTCGGGCGCCCCCGCGCCCACCGCCTGACCCCGCGCCGGCTGACCCGCTTCGCCGAGGACGTGGGCGGCATCCAGATGGATTCGATCAACGTCCTCGAGCGCGCGCACTACCTCACGGTGTGGAGCCGCTTCGGGCCCTACGAGCGGGCGCGGCTCGATCGCCTCGTCTACCGCCGCCGGCTCTTTCTCGAGTACTGGGCGCACGCGGCCTGCCTCGTGCCCACCTCGATGCTGCCCTGGTGGCGGCGCGCGATGCTCGACTACCGTGTGCGGCACACCGGCTGGTCGGGCTGGCTGCGCAAGAACACCCGGCTGCTCGCCACCGTGACGGATCTCATCCGGGCCGGCGGACCCATGGGCCACGCCGAGCTCGAGGGGCGGCGGCCCCCCCGCGGCCGCGGCGGCTGGTGGGACTGGCGGCCGGTCCAGCATGCGCTGCACTACCTCTGGATGACCGGGGTGCTCACGATCCACTCCCGCCGCCACTTCCAGAAGCGCTTCGATCTCCTGGAGCGGGTGGCCCCGCTCGCGCCCGGCACCGAGGCGGTGTCGGCGGAGGCATTCCTGCGCTGGCACATCGAGCGCTCGCTCCACGCCATGGGCGCCGCGGTCGAGATCGATCTCACCCACTACCTC
>DATFAJ010000706.1:0-3834 GCA_035254745.1 Candidatus Methylomirabilota bacterium
CACGGCTTCCAGGTGAAGTACGGGGCGACCTTCCACGACCAGGAGCTCGGGCTCGAGACGACCTTCGACTTCCGCCCCGGCCGGCCCTGGCCCTCGTTCACGCTCGACGTGCACCGCGCCGAGTTCGACCAGATCCTGCTCGAGCACGCGGTGTCCCATCCCGGCGTGACCCTGCACCAGCCGGCCACCGTCGAGAAGGTGGCCTTCGATGCCGACGGGGTGACCGCCCGGCTCAGCGACCGCGACGGCGAGCGCGAGCTGCGGGCCGCGTTCGTGGTGGACGCGAGCGGCCGCGACGCCTTCCTGGCCGCGCGGCAGGGCCAGCGCAAGCCGCGGCCCGGGCTCGGCAAGGTGGCGATCTTCGCCTACTTCCGCGGGGCACGGCGCTTCCCGGGCCGGTCGGAGGGCAACGTCCGCCTCTACATCTTCCCGGAGGGCTGGTTCTGGTACATCCCGCTGGCCCGCGACGAGACCAGCGTGGGCTGCGTGCTCCACCAGCGGGTGGTGAAGGCGCGGCGCGGCACGCTGCAGGCCCTGTTCGACGAGATGGTCGAGCGCTGCGAGAAGATCGAGGAGAACCTGCGCGGATCCGAGCGCGTGACCGAGCTCTACACCACGTCGAACTTCGCCTACACCATCGAGCCGATCACCGGCGATCGGTTCCTCTGCGTGGGCGACGCGGTGGCCTTCGTGGACCCGATCTTCTCGCCCGGCGTGTTCCTGGCCATGCAGACCGGCGAGCTGGCCGCGGGAGCGATCCTGCGTGCGTTCCGGACCGGCCGCTTCGAGGCCCGGCGCTTCCGCGGCTACGAGCGGGCGGTCCGCCGGGGCACGAAGCCCTTCGAGCGCTTCATCGAGTCGTACTACGACCGGGCCTTCCTCGAGGTCTTCATGCGCCCGAGGAACATCCTCGGGGTGATTCCCGCGGTCACCGGTGTGCTGGCGGGTGGCTCGTTCGGCCTGCTCCCGAAGCACCTGCACGCCTCGCTCTGGTTCTTCCACCAGGTGGTGCGGCTCACCCGCTGGATGAACCTGCGTCGCGGGGTGGTGCTCGAGTCCCGCCTCGACTGGTAGGGCGCCGCGGATGGCCCGCGGATCGGCCCGCGAGCCCGGCTCGCGCCCGGATCCCGGCTTCACCCCGCGCGAGCTGCGCGCGCTGCGGGCCCTCCGGAGCCCGCACGGGATCCAGCGCGCGCTCGACGCGATGCCCTACCACTTGGCCGGGACCGCGTGGTCGCCGCGGCGCGTGCTGCGCGAGCGGACCGCGCACTGTCTCGAGGGCGCGGTGTTCGCGGCGGCCGCGCTGCGGGTGCTCGGCTTCCCGCCGCTGCTGCTCGACCTGGAGGCGGTGCAGGACACCGATCACGTGGTCGCGGTGTTCCGCGTGCACGGGCACTGGGGCGCCATCGCCAAGTCCAACTTCTCCGGGCTGCGCTATCGCGAGCCGGTGTACCGGACCCTGCGGGAGCTGGTCATGAGCTACTTCGACGGCTACATCAACCTGCGGGGCGAGCGCACCCTGCGGGCCTACTCGCGGCCGGTGAGCCTCGCCCGCTTCGACCGCCGGCGGCCCGGGTGGGCGACCGCGGAGGGCGACCTCTGGTGGATCGCCGAGCACCTCCTCGAGATCCCCCACACCCGGCTCCTCCGGCCCGCGATGATTCGCGCGCTGTCGCGCGTGGACCGGCGCGCGCTCGCCGCGGGGATGGTGGGCTACCGTGGGCATTGACGCGATGACCGTGCAGGAGCACCTCGACGGCAGCCGCACCGAGTACTTCCCGGTCGAGTGCACGGAGGCCGCGCTCCTCGCGCTGCTGCGCGAGGTCTTCGAGGAGCACTGGGAGCACGTCATCTTCGGCCCCTGCATCGAGGGCGCGGTGTTCGAGGGCCGCTTCGGGGCGCGGCCCCGCCTGTCGCTGCTGGACGGCTACGTGACCGTCCAGGTCCCGGGGAGCGAGTCCTGGCACTTCCACCTCTGCATCGGCCCCCACCGGGGCTCGCCCGGCCTGCCCACGCCGCCCGTGCTCGCGGAGTGGCGCCGCTGCCGGCGGGCCGCCTTCTTCCAGAGTCGCGACCGGGCCGGGCGGCCGAGCGCGTGGGGGCTGCGCCTGTGGAACGGGCGCGACGAGCAGATGATGACCGTCTTCCTGCCGAACCCGTGGATCGACCCGGCCCGGGGCCGCTACGTCGAGACCCCGGACTGGTCCCGGCTCGCCCTCTGGATGGACCTGCGCGCCCGCCACGCCGGTGTTCCCGCCGAGCCCCCGCCGACCGACCTCACTCCGCCGCGGACCCACTGACCGGGATTGTAAGACCAGGCCCCAGTCGATAGAATCACGGGACATGGACGGGGTGCACGATCTGGGCGGCATGCAGGGCTTCGGCCCGGTGGAGCGGGAGGCGAACGAGCCCGTCTTCCACGCGGCGTGGGAGGCGGCGGTGCTGGCGATGCAGCTCGCCGGCGGCTCGCGCGGCCTCTTCAACATCGACGAGTTCCGGCACGGCATCGAGCGCATGGCCCCGGCCGACTACCTGCGGGTGACCTACTACGAGAAGTGGCTCGACGGCGTGACCCGCCTGCTCGTGGAGAAGGGCGTGGTGGGCGCGGCGGAGCTGGCCGAGCGCCTGGCCTTCTTCGCCCAGCGGCCGGACGCGCCGGCGACCGAGCCCCTGACCGCGCCGCTCCCCCCACGCCCGCCCGCCAACGCGAAGTGGGCCCAGGACGTGATCCGCGAGACCGGCAACCCGCCCCGCTTCGCGCCCGGCGATCCGGTGCGGACGCGCGAGATGCACCCCCACGGGCACACGCGGCTGCCCCGCTACGCCCGCGGCCGGCGCGGGGTGATCCACCGCTGCCACGGCATCCACGTCTTCCCCGACACTCACGCCCACGGCGGAGGCGAGCAGCCCCAGCCGCTCTACAGCGTGCGCTTCGACGCGCGCGAGCTGTGGGGGGAGTCCGCCGAGCCGAACCAGGCCGTGCACATCGATCTGTGGGAGAGCTATCTCCTGCCCGGGAGCTGACCGCATGGGCAAGAACCACCCCAACGTCGATCCCTACGTGGTCTCCCGGGTGCGGGCGCTCGAGTCGCTGCTGCTCGAGAAGGGCATCCTGGCTCCCGACGCGGTCGACCGGGTGATCCAGCGTTACGAGTCGGACACCGGCCCCATGGTGGGCGCCCGCGCGGTGGCGCGCGCCTGGACCGATCCCGCCTACAAGCGCCTGCTGCTCGACGATCCCCGCGCCGCGCTCGCGCGCCTCGACCTCGACTACGCGATGCTCATGGTGGTGGAGAACACCGACGCGGTCCACAACCTCGTGGTGTGCACGCTCTGCTCCTGCTACCCGTGGCCGGTGCTCGGGCTGCCGCCCACCTGGTACAAGATGCCGGCCTACCGCTCGCGGGCGGTGAGCGAGCCGCGCGCGCTCCTGGGCGAGATGGGGCTCGCGGTGGACCCGCGGCGCGAGATCCGGGTGTGGGACTCGAGCTCGGAGATGCGCTACATGGTGCTGCCGCAGCGGCCGGCTGCCGCCGCCGGCCTCGGGGAAGCGGAGCTGATCCCGTGGAT
The DNA here is from genome assembly GCA_035254745.1 of Candidatus Methylomirabilota bacterium. Taxonomy (GTDB): domain Bacteria; phylum Methylomirabilota; class Methylomirabilia; order Rokubacteriales; family CSP1-6; genus CAMLFJ01. Next base: position 3,571 of record DATFAJ010000706.1, read on the forward strand.
CACGCGCGACGCGCTGATCGGGGTCGCCGAGGTGCGACCGCCCGCGCCCGTCGCCGGCTGAGGTTGCCGCCGGTGTACGAGCGGCGACGCAACATCGTGGTGCGCCGCGACGGCCGCCGCGTCAACGTGGCGCGCTTCCGCGGCCAGCTCTTCGTGTGCGCCACCGCCTGCTGCTGCGGCCGCACCGAGGACGGCTTCGCGGCGGTGCCGACCGAGACCTTCCACCGCGAGTGGGAGCGGCGCCGCCTCCGCAACGTGATCCAC
>DATFAJ010000707.1:0-7816 GCA_035254745.1 Candidatus Methylomirabilota bacterium
AGAGAAGATCGAGGAATCGCGGGCTGACGCCGGCGGCCTGGATCAGGCTCGGCACGGGGACGCTCGCCTACTCGGCCTTGAAGTACTTGGCCTCGGGGTGGTGGAAGACCAGCGCGGAGACCGAGGCCTCCGGATCCATCATGAAGCCCTCGGTCAGCCCGAGCCCGATCTGCTCGGGGCGGAGGAGATCGAAGAGGATGCGCTGGTCGGCGAGGTTCGGGCAGGCCGGATAGCCGAACGAGACCCGCAGCCCGCGGTAGTGGGCCCTGAGCTTCTCCTGGAGATCGAGCCCGGGCGGATCCGGGAAGCCCCACTGGGTGCGCAGGCGGGCGTGGAGCATCTCCGCGAAGGCCTCCGCGGACTCGATGGCCAGCGCCTGGAGCGCGTGGGAGCGCAGGTACCGGCCCTCGTCCTTCCACCGCTCGGCGAGGTCGCGGACGCCCGCGCCGCAGGTCACCGCGAAGAGGGCGACGTAGTCCTTCTCACCGCTTCCCTGCTCGCGCACGTAGTCGGCGAGGCACAGGCGCTCGCCGCCGGGCTGGCGGGGGAAGTGGAAGCGGGCGACCTCGTGGCCGGCCTCGGACAGCACCAGGTCGTCCCCCGCGGCGGCGGCCTCGTAGAAGCGGTAGAGCCCGCTCGCGCGCAGGATGCGCTGCTCGACGGCTTCGCGCTCGAGCTCCTCGACCACCTGCTGGATCTCGAGCACCTTGGGGTCCCGCTGCTCGAGCAGCCGCGCCACCGAGCCCTTCACGCCGAGGTGCTTGCCCAGCAGCATCTGGAGGTTGAGGTACGGGAAGACGTGGCTGAGCGGCACGTCGCGGAGCACGTGGAGATCGAGATCGGGCGGCGCGGGCACCGGCACCGAGCGGGACACCGCGGAGCGGCTGGGGACGGCGGCGGGCGCGGGGGCCGGGGCCGCCGCCGCGGCGTCGGCACCGGCCCGCAGAGCCTCCTGCTCGACGCGCAGGCGGTCGACCAGCGCGTCGCGCGTGGTGGCGCTGAAGAGCCGGTTGGCGAGGTCGAGGCCGTCCATCGCGTCCTTGGCGTAGAGGGTGAGGCCTCCGTACTCGCGGGCGATGCGGGTGGCGGTGAACTTGCGGGTCAGGGCGGCGCCGCCCACGAAGAGCGGGACCTCGACCCCGGCCGCGCGCAGGTCCTGGGCCGTCACCACCATCTGCTGGGCCGACTTCACCAGGAGGCCGGAGAGGCCGATCGCGTCCGGCTTGTGGCTGTGGTACGCCGCGATCAGGTCCTCGGGCGGCACCTTGATGCCGAGGTTCACGATGCGGTAGCCGTTGTTCTTGAGGATGATCTCGACCAGGTTCTTGCCGATGTCGTGGACGTCGCCCTTCACGGTGGCGAGCACGATGGTGCCGCGCGCCGCGCTCTCGTCCTTGGCCATGAACCCCTCGAGGTAGGCCACCGCCGCCTTCATGGCCTCGGCGGACTGGAGCACCTCGGCCACGATGAGCTGGTTGTCGTTGAAGAGGCGGCCCACCTCCTCCATGCCCTTCATGAGCGGCCCGTTGACGATGTCGAGCGCGCTCTGCTCCTCGAGCTTGAGCGCGAGATCGTCGAGCAGGCCGTCCTTGGAGCCCTCCACCACGTAGCGGGCGAGGCGCTCGTCCAACGGCAGCCGGGCGCCGGCGTCCTTGGGGGCCCGTGTGCGCCCGCGGAAATGGGCCGCGAAGGCGGCCACCGGGTCCGCGCCCCGCCAGTAGACGAGGTCCTCGGCGAGCCGGCGCTCCTCCTCGGGGATCGAGGCGTAGCGCTCGAGCCGCTCGCTGTTGACGATGGCGTAGTCGAGCCCGGCCTTGGTGCACTCGTAGAGGAAGACCGCGTTCAGCACCTCGCGCCCCGCGGTGGGCAGGCCGAAGGAGACGTTGGAGATGCCGAGGATGGTCTTGCAGTGCGGGAACCGCGCCTTGATCGTCCGCAGGCCCTCGATGGTCTCCACCGCGGAGCCCACGTAGTTGGCGTCGCCGGTGCCCACCGGGAAGACGAGCGGGTCGAAGATCAGGTCGCGCTCGGGCAGGCCGTACTTGCCGGTGAGCAGGGCGTGGGAGCGCTCCGCGACGGCGAGCTTGCGCTGGCGGGTCACCGCCATGCCCTGCTGCTTGTCCTCGTCGATGCAGCCCACCACCACCGCGCCCCCGTAGGTGCGGAGCAGCGGCACCACCCGCTCGAACCGCTCCTCGCCGTCCTCCAGGTTGATCGAGTTGACGATGGCCTTGCCCTGGCACTTCCGGAGCGCGAGCTCGAGCACCCGCGCGTCGGTGGAGTCGATCATCAGCGGGGCCTTGACCTTGCGGGTGACGAAGTCCATGAAGCGGTCGACGTCGGCCGCCTCGTCCCGGTCCGGGTTGGCCAGGCACACGTCGAGCACCTGGGCGCCGCCCCGCACCTGGGCCCGGCCGATCTCGGAGGCCTCCTCGAATTTCTCCTCGACGATGAGCTCCTTGAAGCGCCGCGACCCGATCACGTTGGTCCGCTCGCCCACGATGACGGGCCGCACGTCGTCGGCCGGGTAGACCGCCTCGACGCCGCTCACCGCGGGGGCGAGGTCCGCGGCGGGCCGGCGCGGGGGCCGCCCGGCCACCAGGCGGGCCAGCTCGCGCGTGTGGGCCGGAGTGGTGCCGCAGCAGCCGCCGACCACGTTCACCCAGCCCTCGTCCACGAAGCGCCGCATCTTGAGCGCGAGGCTCTCCGCGGTCTCCTCGTAGTGGCCGTGCTCGTCGGGGAGCCCCGCGTTCGGGTACACCGAGACGAAGCAGGTGGCGAGCTCCGCGAGCGTGCGCAGGTGGTCGGTCATGAACTCGGGGCCGGTCGAGCAGTTGAGCCCGACCGAGAACGGGGCGAGGTGCTCGATCGACGCGTAGAAGGCGTCGACCCCCTGCCCGGCCAGCATCGTCCCCATCGGCTCGACGGTGCCGCTGACCATGAGCGGCAGCTCGACGCCCGCCTCGGTCATGGCCTGCCGCACCCCGATCGCGGCCGCCTTGACGTTGAGGGTGTCCTGGCAGGTCTCGAGCAGGAGCGCGTCGACCCGGCCCTCGATGAGCGCGCGCGCCTGACGGTAGTAGGCGTCGCGCACCTCCTCGAAGGTGACGTTGGCGGTGACCGTGATCGTGCGGGTGCCCGGCCCCATGGCCCCGATCGCGAAGCGCGGCCGCTCGGGCGCCGAGACCCGGTCCACCGCGGCCCGGCAGAGCCGCGCGGCGGCGAGCGTGATCTCGTGGCAGCGCTCGGCGAGGCCGTACTCGCCCAGGACGTAGGGCGCGCAGCCGAAGGTGTTGGTCGAGATCAGGTCGGCGCCCGCCTCGAGATAGGCGGCGTGGATGTCGGTGATGACGTCCGGGCGGGTGAGGTTCAGGTTCTCGTTGCAGCCCTCGTACTGCGGCCCGCCGAAGTCGGCCGCGGAGAGTCCCCGCGCCTGGATCATGGTGCCCATGGCGCCGTCCAGGACCAGGATGCGTTGACGCAGCTCCTGGGCCAGGCGGGCGGAGCGCTCGGGAACGGTCATGTCGTCGATTGTAGCGCACGCCCGCTGCCGGGGCCGCGCTCGCCGAGTCAGCCGCGCTTCTTGCGGCCGCGCAGGTCCACCGCACCGGGGCGGCCGCGCGGGTCCTCGCCCCGGGGGAAGATCTGGGCCTTCTGCACCTTCTGGGTGCCGGTGGTGGGCAGACGGTCGACGAAGAGCACCCAGCCGGGCGCCTTGAAGTAGGCCAGGCGCGCGAGACAGTGGTCGGCCAGCCGCTCCGCGAGGGCGGGTCCGGGCTGAGCGCCGGGCATGGCCACCACGCACGCCATGACCTCCTCCTCGCGGATCTCGTCCGGCACCGCGAGCACCGCCACCTGGGCCACCGCGTCGTGAGCCTGGAGCACCGCCTCGACCTCGGCGGCCGCGATGTTCTCGCCCGATCGCCGGATGATGTTCTTCTTGCGGTCGACGAACACGAGCATGCCGTCGGCGGCCTGGCGGACCACGTCGCCGGTGTGGAACCACTCGCCCCGCCACGCCTCCGCGGTGGCCTCCGCGTTCTTGAGATAGCCGGAGAAGAAGCCGTGGCGCGGGCCCTCCGGACCGCCCCAGCGCACGAGCAGCTCGCCCTCCGTCTCGCGCGGGACCTCGCGGTCGTGCTCGTCCACCACCCGCGCCTCGAAGCCGCCGTGCGGGCGGCCGAAGGCGCGCGTGCGGATGGCGCGGGGCTCGTGGCAGTCCGAGAAGATGCGCCCGGTCTCGGTCATCCCCCACACCTCGACGAGCGGGAAGCCGAAGCGCCGCTCGAAAGCCTCGTGCAGCTCGGGCTCGACGCCCGCGCCGAGGCCCGCCTTCACCCGGTGGGCGGTCTCCTCCGGGACGGGCGCCTGGTTCAGGAGCAGCGGCGGCATCACGCCGAGGTAGTGGATGATGGTCGCGCGCGTGGCCACCACGTCGGGCCACCAGCGGCGCGGGCTGAAGCGCTCGGGCAGGATCAGACAGCTCGCGGTGAGGATCGCGCACGTCGCGGTCACCGCCTGGCAGTTCATGTGGAAGAGCGGGAGCGGATTGAGGAAGCGCTCGCGCCCGGGCTCGATCGCGAGCCGGCCGCCCAGCTCGCGGTACCAGGCGCCCGCGTTCAGGTAGTAGAAGTTGCTGAGCACGCAGCCCTTGGGCCGGCCGGTGGTACCGGAGGTGTAGAGCAGGCCGCACTCGGTGTCGAGTCCCGGCGCGTCGCCGCGCGGGGTCGGCCCGGGACGCGGCAGCGCGGCGGGCCACGCGCCCGCGTCCACCACCGGCAGCGGCTTGGCGCGCTCGCGCGCCGCGGCCTGGACCGGGCCCACGCGCTCGGGCACCGCGACCGCCAGGTCCGCCTCCGAGTGCTCGAGCTGATAGGCCAGCTCGTCGTGGCGGTAGTCGGGATTCACCGGCACGACGGAGACGCCGAGGGCGTTCGCGGCGAGGTAGTGGAAGAAGAACTCGGGCCGGTTCTCGAAGAGGAGCGCGATCCGGTGGCCGTGTCCGTAGCCGGCCGCCGCGTAGGCGTCGCGCCGGCGGAGCACCTCGCTCCGCACCGCGGCGTAGGTCAGCTCGACGCCGTCCGGATGGTACGCGCGATCGGGCGCCGGCGTCGCGCTGAGGAAGGCGTGGTCGGGCGCGACGGCGGCGGTGGCCATGAACGCCTCGAAGACCGTGTTCACGGATGACGACTTTGGCCCACCCGGTGGACCGCTGTCAAATCGGCGGCGGGCGACTGCGGTATACTCCGGGCCGCATGGACAGCCCGCTCGGCGCTCCGCTCCGTCGCAAGGAAGATCAGCGTCTCATCACCGGCCGTGGCCGCTACGTCGAGGATCTCCACTTCCCGGGCATGGTGCACGCGGCCTTCGTGCGCAGCCCGCACGCCCACGCGCGCGTCCTCGGCGTCGACGGGGCGGCGGCGCGCGCGATGGAGCGCGTGGTGGCGGTCTACACCGCGCGCGATCTGCCGGAGTGCGCCAAGCCCATCCCGCCCTCGATCGCGGCCCCGGCCGGCTTCCGCGCGACCGAGCAGCCGGTGTTCGCGGATCCCCTCGTGCGCTACGTGGGCGAGGTGGTGGCGGCGGTGGTGGCCGAGGACCCCTACGCGGCGGCCGACGCCGCGGCCGCGGTGCGCGTCGACTACGAGCCCCTGCCCGCGGCCGGGACCGTGGAGTCCGCGCTCGAGCCGGGCGCGCCCCGCGTGTTCGAGTCCTGGCCGGACAACGTGGCCGGGCTCTCGACCGCGCGGGTGGGCGATGCCGACGCGGGATTCGCGTCGGCGCACGTGGTGGTCGAGGCCACCCTCGGCCTGGCCCGGGTCCACGGCGTGCCGATCGAGACGCGCGGGATCGTGGCGACCCCGGAGGGGCCGGACGGCCGCCTCACGCTGTGGACGTCGAGCCAGAGCCCGTACGGTCTCCGCGGGGTGATCGCAGGCGCGCTCGGGCTCAACGAGGAGCAGGTGCGCGTGGTGGTGGTGGACACGGGCGGAGGCTTCGGGATCAAGGGGCACGCGTATGCGGAAGACCTGATCGTGGCCGCGGCGGCGCGGCGGCTCGGTCGGCCGGTGAAGTGGGCCGAGTCGCGCCGCGAGCACTTCCTCACCGCCTCGCCCGACCGCGGGCAGCGACACGTGGCGCGGCTGGGGCTCATGCGCGACGGGACCATCGCGGCAGTAGCGACGCGGTTCACCCGGGAGCACGGCGCATATGTCGCGAGCGGCGAGGTGGTGACGCGGAACACCATCAACCACCTGCCCGGCCCCTATCGCATCCCGAGCCTCGAGGTGACCGCGCGCAACGTGGTGACCCACGCGGTGTTCGGGGCCGCGTACCGGGGCTCGGGGCGGCCCGAGGCGAACTTCGTCCTCGAGCGGCTCCTCGACCGCGGGGCCCGCGCCCTCGGCATGGACCCGGCCGAGCTGAGACGCCGGAACATGGTCCGGGCGGACGAGATGCCCTACCGGACCGGGCTCGTCTACCGCGACGGCACGCCGGTTGCGTACGATCCGGCGGACTACCTCGGCAGCTTCGACCGGCTCCTCGCCGACTTCGACTACGAGGGCTGGCGGCGCCGGCAGCGCGAATCCGCCGCCGGGGCGCGGCCGGTCGGGGTGGGGCTCGCGGCCTACGTGCAGGGCACCGGGGTCGGGCCCTTCGAGAGCGCCGACGTCCGCATCGACGGGACCGGCGCGGTGCACGTCCACATCGGGGTCTCGTCCCAGGGCCAGTCGCACGAGACCACGATGGCGCAGATCGCGGCCGCCGAGCTCGGGGTGGACCCGGACCGCGTCTTCGTGGTCGCGGCCGACACCACGCTGCTGCCCTACGGCAACGGCACCGGGGGCAGCCGGGTCGCGGCCAACGCGGGGCCGTCGGTGGCGCGCACCGCGCGCGAGGTGGCGGACAAGGCGCGCGTGGTGGCCGCGGAGATGCTCGAGTGCGCGGCGGCCGACGTGGTGCTGGCCCAGGGCCGGGCGCACGTGGCGGGGATGCCCCAGCGCGGCGTGGCCCTGGCGGACCTGGCGCGGGCCGCGGTGCGGAGCAAGACCCTGCTCCGCGAGGCGCGGCCGGGGCTGCAGGCGTGTGGCTACTTCGCGCCCGAGACCGTGACCTTCGCCTTCGGCGCCCAGGCGTGCGCGGTCGAGGTGGACGTGGAGACCGGGCGCGTGCGGATCCTCCGGTACCTGGCGGTCCACGACTGCGGGCGGGCCATCAATCCGATGATCGTGGACGGCCAGTTGCACGGAGGCCTCGCGGGCGGGATCGGCACCGCGCTGATGGAGGACCTGCTCTACGACCGCGACGGCCAGCTGCTCACCGGCAGCCTGATGGACTACGCGATTCCCACCGCGGCCGACCTGCCCGACCTCGAGACGCGCTCGCTGGCGTTTCCCTCCACCCGCAACGACCTCGGGATCAAGGGCGTGGGCGAGAGCGCGATCATCGCCCCGCCCGCCGCGATCGCGAACGCGGTGGAGGACGCGCTCCACTCGCGGGGCGCCGACGTGCTGCAGGTTCCGGTCACGCCCGCGCGGGTGTGGGAGGCGCTCGCGACCGCCCGCCGGGGGCGGTGACCCGCATCCAGGAGGTGTCCCCCATGCGCCCCGACCGGATCACGGTCTCGGTGATCCAGCATCGCCTCGAGTCCATCGTGCAGGAGATGGGCGAGGCTATGCTGCGCACCGCCTACTCGCAGATCCTGAACTCGAGCCGCGACTTCTCCACCGCGGTGTTCGACGGCCAGGGGCGGCTCGCCGCGCAGGCCGAGCACGTGCCCATCCACGTGGGCGCCCTGCCCTGGGCGGTCGCGTCG
>DATFAJ010000708.1:0-5701 GCA_035254745.1 Candidatus Methylomirabilota bacterium
CCCGCCGCCCCCAGCACCACCACCGGGCTCTCCAGCCCCAGCCCCCGCAGCCGCTGCCCCAGCTCCCACGCCGTCAGCGGCGGCTGCAGATTCACCACCGTCAGCGCCGGTCGCCCGTGCGCCTGCACCGCCTGCTCCAGCTCGTGCAACGAGCCCACGAAATGCGGCTCCCACCCACAGATACTCGCAAGCCCGCGGACCGGAGCCGCTAGCTCCATCGTCTCGTCAAGCACCAGGACATTCACAGTTTGCACTCCTCGAAGGAATTGCGCTCCAAACGGGGAATCACGCAACGGGTATGCCATCGAAGGACTGCAATGCTGGCATGCACTTATGCCCAACCGAGGGGGGGGCGAAGCCAAAAGCCGGCTGCGGTCGGTTCCTTTTTTGTCACCTCATCCGCTCGGCCGCTCCTGTCCACCACGGAGACGCCTCCACGCGGCTGCTCCGAGCAGTACGAGATTCGACCCGACGAGCAGAATCGTCGTTGGTTCCGGCGTGGGCTCGGGCACGCCCGAGTCGCCCGCATCGGTGAAGAACGTCGGCGGCGCGGATCCCCGGCCACCGGGACCGCCGCCCCCCGTGAACGGGCCTGGGTTGCCCGGCAGACCAAAGCTTCCTCCGCCGCCCGAGCTATTCCCGGAGCCCGTGCTCTCGCCCGAGGTCGGCCCCGCGAGGAACTGCACGGGTGCGGGCGGTGAATCGCCGCTGCCGCCGGACTGGCCGCTCGATTGATCGGACCCATCAGCGAACAGCCCGGTGATCCCGTGTCCGCGGTACAGCCCGTCGTACCGAGGCGGGACGGACCCGCCGCCCGCACCGACGTCGTCGTCGAGCTGCGCGATCCGGGTGAGGTTGCCCGGCGCCTTCGGCGACGACTCGCCGTGCCGTCCGCTCGGGCCCTCGCCCATCAATCCCTCCCACACATCGGCGGGCAGGTGCGCGATCGCAGCGGCGTCACGCGGGTCGCGTGGCGGGCCGGACAGCGCGGCCGCGCCGGGCAGCCCGGTTCCGCCTCCACGGAGCGGCCAGAGATAGAGCGGCAGCAGGATCAACAGGAGGATCAGGAGCGCGACCACGATCCTCCGGCCGCGCCGCGGGGCCACGGACTCGGGGCCCGACGAGAGCCTCATGATACAGAAGGACTTAGCTAAGGGCGTGCCACGGGGTAGCAGCCAGAAACGCCTTGCACCGCAGCCACTTGCGAGTGATCTCACGCGGCGGCAGCAATTGCGTGGGAGCGCCCTTCGGGGGTCAGAGGACGGGCGGCCTCAGTCAGGGAACCCGGCTACCCACCGCCCCGGTTGCGCTCGCGCGCCCGCGGGCCCTAGGATGCGGCCATGAAAATCACCGCCGTGGACACCGCCATCCTGCGCATTCCGACCCGCAAGCCGATCGCGCTCGACTTCCCCTACCACAGCCTCGTGGTGGCGCACGTCCGCACCGACGAGGGCGTCACCGGCCTCGGGTACACGCTCGCCTTCGGCGGCGGTGGCGTGGAGTCCATCCAGGTCTACCTGGCGACGCGGCTCGCGCCCCTGCTCATCGGTCAGGATCCGCTGCTCGTGGAGCGGCTGTGGGAGCTGATGTACCGCACCGACCGCGGCATCAAGCGGCAGGGCGTCGCCGCGTACGCGCTGAGCGCGCTCGACATCGCGCTGTGGGACATCGTGGGAAAGGCCGCGGGCCTGCCCCTCTTCAAGCTGTGGGGCGCGGTGACGGACCGGGTCGCGGCCTACGGCAGCGGGGGCTGGCCGAGCTACGCGCTCGAGGACCTGATCGGCGAGGCCCAGGCCTACGTGGCCCGTGGCTGCCGCTATTACAAGATGAAGATCCACTATCCCGATCCGCGCGTGAACCGGGCCCGGGTGGAGGCGGTCAAGAAGGCGGTGGGCGACGACGTCCGCCTGATGGTCGACGTGAACCAGAAGCTCGACGTGCTCGGCAACATCCGGCAGGCACGCCTGCTCGCCGATCTCGACCTGGTCTGGTACGAGGAGCCGGTCCTGGCCGACGACCTGGCCGCGTGCGCCGAGGTGGCGGCGCGGATCGACATCCCGGTCGCGACCGGGGAGAACAACTACACCCGCTTCGAGTTCCGCGACCTCATCGAGCGGCGGGCCGCCCGCTACCTGATGCCCGACGTCTGCCGCGCGAACGGCTTCAGCGAGACGCTCAAGATCGGTCGGCTCGCCGCGGCCCACCAGATCGCGGTCTCGCCGCACGTGGTGCACGAGCTGTCGCTGCAGGTGGCGGGCGCGCTCGGCAACGGCTTCCTGGTGGAGTGGATCGACTGGGTGCCCGAGGATCTCTTCGCCCAGATGCCGGTCCTGGACCGCGGCGATTTCCTGATACCCGACCGGCCCGGCCATGGCATGGCCCTGGCCCCGGGCGCCGAGCGGAAGTACCGGGTCGACTGACGTCCGCCCGCGGTCAGAACACCGCGAGCGGGTTGGCGGGGGACCCGGTCCCGCCCACCACCACGAGCGGCGCGACGATCAGCATGAACTCGTCGCGCTTCTCTTCCACGCACGCGCGCGCGAGCGGCTCGAGGAGCGCGTTGTCCACCAGCGCGACCCCGTAGGCGAAGAGAGCGGCGTGGACCGCCCAGGGGATGTCGTAGCCCACCGGCAGGTGGTCCAGCATGTCCCAGACCAGCACGCTCACGTCGTGGTCCCGCAGGAACTCGAGACACGAGACGTGGAGCCCGGGTCGCTCGTTGGGCCCGATCCCGAACGGGCGCCCGTAGGGCCGCTCCGGGTTCGCGGCCTGCCAGGCCTCGCGGCCCGAGTACACGCAGACCGCGTCGCCCGCCTCGAGGCGCAGCCCGCGGGCCCGCACGATGTCCTCGAGCTCCCAGCCGTGCACCGGGCGCTGCTCCGTCACCGAGGCGGTGCCACGGTGGCGCGGCACGTCCAGCATCACGGCCCGCGTGAGGATGCCCTCCGACCAGTGCTCGACGGATCCGAACGTCGCCCCGTCGAACGTGATCTCCTTCTTCGGGTCGCGCCCGTTCCACATCGCGTGCTCGTCCCAGGTGTGGCAGAGCGCGTCGAGGTGGGTGGACGCGACGCCGTGGTAGAAGATGCCGTAGTAGTCGGCCGCGAAGCCTCCCTTGCCGCGCGGCAGCGTCCGCATGTAGTGGTGCGCGGGCAGCGCGTTGTTGAGACCGGGCTCCTTGGGGAACGGGCGGCTCAGCGAGACGCTTCGCCCGGTGCGCACGAGGCGCGCCGCGGCGGCCCGCTTGGCCGGCGTGATCAGGTTGATCGCGCCCAGCTGGTCGTCCTTCCCCCATCGTCCCCAGTTGCGGCGGTCGTGGATCAGCGCGCGGACTTCCTGCTCGGTCGGCAGCGGACGCTCGGGCATGTGGGTCCTCCGGAAGCGGGACTCTACGCCGGGTGCGCGGCCCACGCAAGGGATTGACGCGAAGCGTTATCGCGGTTGACTCGCGCGGTCGGCTATGGCATGTTTGCCGCCCCGCGCTTCCCTATCCGGAGCCGGGGGTCGGCGGTGGCCCTGAGGGGCACGCCGGGAGGTGGCCGGGACCGGCCACGTTGGGTAGGGAATTGTCCAGTAGTGTCGGGTGCCTCATTATGCAAGGTCCTCGCGGTTGACGGTAACTCATCGGGTTCACTTGACTTCGCCAACTGGTACGGCGCTTGCCCCTTTGACACGGTGGGGGAAATTCTCGCCTATAGGAGAACACCAGTGACGAAGTTCATCATTCATTGTTCCGTCGCCATCCTCCTGATCCTGCTCGCGGCCAGCCTGTGTCCGGCGGCGGAGGACATGGGGCTCATCACCGGCAGCGACAAGGGCACGTACTACCAGTTCGGTCTCGATCTCCAGAAGCTGACCAAGCCCACCGGCGTGAACCTGACGGTCCACACGTCGAAGGGCTCGATCGAGAACATCTTCGCGGTCTACCAGCGCCCGGGCGTGCAGATGGGCATCGTGCAGTCCGACGTGCTCGCCTTCGTTTCGCGCGTGCAGTCGGATCCGGTCCTGCAGCGCATCGCGAAGAAGACGCGGATGGTCTTCCCGCTCTACAACGAAGAGGTCCACGTGCTCGGCCGCAAGGGCATCCGCGACTTCGACGATCTGGCCGGGAAGCGCGTGGCCATCGGCCGCGACGGCAGCGGCACCTACCTGACCGCGCGCCTCCTCTTCAAGCTCTCCGAGGTGGCGCCCAGCGAGATGGTGCCGATCGACACCGGCGAGGCGCTCGCCGAGCTCAAGGCCGGGCGCGTGGACGCGATGTTCTACGTGGCCGGCTATCCGGTGAAGCTCTTGAAGGAGGACGTGACCGAGAAGGACGGGCTCGAGCTGATCCCGATCAGCAACAAGAGCATCACCGAGTTCTATCCGCGCGCCGAGATTCCCGCCAACGTGTACGAGTGGCAGCGGACGCCGGTCAGCAGCGTGGCGGTCAAGGCGGTGCTGGTCTCCTTCGACTTCCGCCGCAAGGACTGCGACAACGTCGGACGCTTCGCCCAGACCATCTCGAGACAGATGAGCTGGCTGCTGCAGAACGGGCATCCGAAGTGGAAGGTGGTCGACCTCAACTATCCGCTCAAGGGCTGGGAGCAGTACGACTGCGTGCGGAAGTACATCGGCACCGCCGCCGCGGGCACCCCCGCCCCGAGCAAGACCGGGCAGAACGAGAATCCGGTCTTCAACGCCATCAAGGGGCTCCTCGACGAGTAGACACGTGCCACCCGGAAGCAACCGACTGCTCTCGCTCGCGGCCATCGTCGGGAGTCTCGCGCTCCTGGCCGTGGTCATCTTCATGCTCTGGCCGCCCGATCCCTCGGACACCGCGGGGCTCGACCAGGCCGACGGCGAGACGGTCGGCTGGGTCTCGAAGGTCGAGGCCAACACCATTCACGTCAACTCGGGTCCGTTCGGGGGCGGCGTGGTGCCGCTCCTCGTGACCAAGAACACCAGGATCACCGTCGGCTCCAAGGAAGGCTGGTTCGAGGACATTCGACCGGGCGGCCAGGTCAAGGTCGTCTACCACATGGCCCACGGCAAGCGGCTTGCCCGTACCGTGGAGCTGCTGGTGGACCAAGGGCCGCGCCGGCCGGTCCGGCCGGAGCCGCGCCTGAAGAGCGTGGCCGGGGACGCGCCGGCCGAGCGGGTACCGACCAAGGCCCTCGCGGGCAGCCCGCCGACGCCCGAGCCGCGTGCGCTCGAGACGCGACCGGCAAGTCCGCCGGTCGCGGCCGCCGCGCCGTCCGCCGGCCCACCGGTCAAGCCGGCTCTTCCCGCACCATCCGAGGTGCGCCCGGCGCGACCCGAGCCAGCGCGCGCCCAGGCGACGGAGCCGGCGCCTCCGCGCGCCACGTCGACCGGTGGCCGCGGGACCGCTCCGGCCGACAAGGGCGCCCGGACGCCGGAGGCCGCGCCGCCCCAGCCGGCCGCCCAGTCGACGCCGCTCCCGGGACGCGCCGCGGAGCCACCCCGCGCCGCCGAGGGCGATAGTACCGACGGCGCCGCCGCGGTGGACTGGCTCCTGAAGAGCCGCCGCTAGCCCCACGCGGCACGCTCCTCGGCGGGGCCGGAGCGTGCTACGGTGCGTGGCATGAGCCGGCGATCACCCGTCGACGCTCTCCCCCACCTGGTCGCGGTCGCCGCCGCGGTGCGCGCGCCGCACCAGCCCGACACGGCCCTCCAAGCGCTCGAGACCGCGACGGCCGCC
>DATFAJ010000709.1:0-8699 GCA_035254745.1 Candidatus Methylomirabilota bacterium
CGGAGCGGGAGTTGCGGTCGGCACCGCGACGCTCGATCTCACTCCGGTCCAGGCGGCCGCCACCGGGCTGAAGATCAAGGAAGCGACGGTGCACCCCGGCGTCTGCCCGTACTGCGCGGTCGGGTGCATCCAGCTCGTGTACTCCAAGGGCGACAAGATCATCGACATCGAGGGCCACCCGGACACCCCGCACACCCTGGGTCGGCTCTGCCCGAAGGGGGCGGCCACCATCCAGCTCTCCAACAACCCCCTGCGGCCGACCAAGGCGATGTACCGCGCGCCGGGCTCGGATCGGTGGGAGGAGAAGCCGATCGACTGGATGTACGAGCAGATCGCCAAGCGGTACCACGACACGCGCGAGAAGCACTTCATCGAGCGCGAGAAGGACAAGGACGGCCAGGAGGTGGTGGTCAACCGCCTGGACGCGATCGCCTCGCTCGGCTCGGCCTGCATCGACAACGAGGAGTGCTACCTCCTCAGCAAGCTCAACCGCGCGCTCGGCATCGTCTACCACGAGCACCAGGCCCGAGTCTGACACTCCGCCACGGTCCCAGCTCTGGGGACCACGTTCGGGCGGGGCGCGATGACGACGAACCTGATCGACATCCAGAACTCGGATGTCATCATGGCGACCAGCAACTTCGCGGAGAATCACCCGGTCGGCTTCCAGTGGGTGATGAAGGCGAAGGAGCGCGGGGCCAAGTTCATCCACGTGGACCCGCGGTTCACCCGCACCAGCGCGGTGGCCGACATCCACGTGCCGCTGCGGTCGGGCACCAACATCGCGTTCTTCGGCGGGCTCATCAGCTACGCGATCCAGCACAACCTCTACTTCAAGGACTACGTCGTCAACTACACCAACGCCCCGTTCCTGATCGACCCCGCCTTCAAGACCGCCACCGACGGCGGCGGCCTCTTCACCGGCCTCGAGCAGACCGGCAAGGGGGGCGTCGATCCCCACGTGGCGGAGGCGTACAAGAAGGACACCTGGAAGTACCAGCTCGACGGCGAGGGCAATCCCAAGCGCGACCCGACCCTCCGCGACCCCAGCTGCGTGTTCCAGCTGATGAAGCGACACTACAGCCGCTACACCCCCGAGATGATGGAGCGGGTGTGCGGCATCCCGAGGGAGAAGTTCGTCCAGGTCGCCAAGCTCTACTGCGAGAACAGCGGGCCGGAGAAGACCGGGACGATCACCTACGCGCTCAATCTCACCCAGCACACCAACGGGGTCCAGAACATCCGGGCCCTCTGCATGCTCCAGATCCTGCTCGGTAACATCGGCCGACCGGGCGGCGGAGTGGTGGCTCTCCGCGGTCACGCCAACGTGCAGGGGGCGACCGACCTGGAGCTGCTCTACCACGAGCTCCCCGGCTACCTGCCGATGCCGCTCCGCGACCTGCATCCGGATCTCAAGACGTACCTCGAAAAGGTCACCCCGAAGGGCGGCTTCTGGGTCAACCTGCCGAAGTTCATGATCAGCCTGCTGAAGGCGTTCTACGGTGACGCCGCGACCGCCCAGAACGAGTACGGCTACCAGTGGCTGCCCAAGCGCGCCTCCGCGGACGCCTACAGTCACCAGCACATCTTCGTCGACATGTACAAGGGCGTCATCAAGGGCTTCCTGGCCGACGGGCAGAACCCGGCGGTGGGCGGTCCCAACGCCAAGCTGGCCCGGGCCGCGCTCGGTAAGCTCGACTGGCTCGTGGTGAAGGACATCTTCGTCACCGAGACCGCGGAGTTCTGGAAGGCGCCCGGGGTCAGCCCCAAGGACGTCCGGACCGAGGTGTTCTTCCTCCCCGCCGCTCCGGCGGCCGAGAAGGACGGCAGCCTCACCAACACCATGCGGCTGATCCAGTGGCACGAGCGGGCGGTGAAGCCGCCGGGGGACGTGACCTCCGACGCGGAGTTCTTCACGAGCCTGGCCAAGCGGCTGCAGAAGATGTACGCGGGCTCGAAGAAGCAGCGCGACCAGGGCCTCCTGGCCGCCAGCTTCCAGTACGGCGACGATCCCAAAGAGCCGAACATGGAGCTGGTGCTCAAGGAGGTCAACGGCTACGTCACCGAGGATATCACCGACAAGGACGGCAAGGTCGTCTACAAGAAGGGCCAGGCGCTCAACACCTTCGCCCACATGACCGACGACGGCAAGACCGCGGGCGGGTGCTGGATCTACACCGGGGTCATCGTCGAGGGACCCGACGGCAAGCTGATCAACAAGGCCAACCTGCGCAAGCCGGCCGACGACAAGGACTACCTCGCGCACGGCTGGGGCTTCTCGTGGCCGGCCAACCGCCGCATCCTCTACAACCGCGCCTCGGCGGATCCGAAGGGCAAGCCGTGGAGCGAGCGGAAGAAGCTGATCTGGTGGGACCCGGCCGCGCCGGGCGCGGAGCCCGACAAGAAGGGCAAGTGGGTGGGGCTCGACGTGCCCGACTTCAATCCGTTCCTCGCGCCCGACGCCAAGAACGGCGACAAGCCGTTCATCATGCGGGCGGACCTGGTGGGCGCCTTCTTCGGGCCGCTCAACGACGGGCCCTTCCCGGAGCACTACGAGCCGGTGGAGTCGCCGACCAAGAACCTGCTCTCCAAGCAGCAGATGAACCCGGTGGCCAAGATCTGGACGGTTCCCGACCAGAAGAACGACCTGGCCCCGGTGGCCTCGCCGGAGTATCCCTACGTGGTCACCACGTACCGCCTCACCGAGCACCACCTCTCGGGGGTCATGTCGCGCTACCTGCCCATGCTCGCCGAGCTGTTCCACTCCCACTTCGCGGAGATCAGCAACGAGCTGGCCGCCGAGCTCGGGATCAAGAACGGCGAGCGCATCACGGTCGCGACCCCGCGGGGGAAGATCCACACCACCGCGATGGTCACGAGCCGGCTCAAGCCGTTCATGATCGACGGCAAGAAGACCCACCAGATCGGCATCCCGTGGCACTGGGGCTACAACGGCATCTCCAAGGGCGACATCACCAACGACCTCTCCGCCACGGTGGGAGACCCCACGGTCTACATCCAGGAGACCAAGGCCTTCCTCTGTAGCGTGAAGAAGGGGGAGGTGTAGCCATGGCCCGCACCCTCGCGATGTTCACCGACACGTCGCTGTGCATCGGCTGCCGGGCGTGCCAGGTGGCGTGCAAGCAGTGGAACGAGCTGCCGATGGAGGAGCCGGAATGGACCGGCTCCTACCAGAACCACGCCCACTTCACCGACAAGACCTACCGCCTGGTGCGCTTCATCGAGAAGCCGCAGGCGAACGGCGAGCTGCAGTGGCTCCTCATGTCGGACGTCTGCAAGCACTGCGCGCAGGCGGGCTGCCTCGACGCCTGCCCGACCGGGGCGATCCACCGGACCGAGTACGGGACGGTGAACATCAACCAGGACGTGTGCAACGGCTGCCGGTACTGCGTCAGCTCGTGCCCGTTCGGGGTGGTGGCCTTCAACCACGACACCGGGCGCGCCAACAAGTGCACCTTCTGCAACGACCGCATCCACAACGGCCTCGGGCCCGCGTGCGCCAAGACCTGCCCGACCGAGTCCATCCAGTTCGGCTTCCGGGACGAGCTGGCCGCCAAGGCCGACAAGCGCGTGGCCAAGCTCAAGGAGATGGGGTACGCCAACGCCCAGCTCTACGGAGCCGACACCAACGGCCCGCTGGGCGGCCTCAACGCCTTCTTCCTCCTGCTCGACCGACCGTCCACCTACCACCTGCCCGAGAAGCCCCTGCTGCCGCAGCGCAACGTCTTCGTCGACTCGGTGCTCGCGGTGGGCGCCGCGCTGGTGGTGGGGGTGAGCGCGATGATCTCCTTCCGCGAGCGGGGCGGGAAGGGAGGCGGCGATGCTTAGGAGCCCGGAGTGGCACCTGCTGATCGTCTGGTACTTCTTCCTGGGCGGGATCGCGGGCGGTGCCTACTTCACCGCCGCGATCGCGGACAACTTCGGCGGCCCGCGTGACCGCAACGTGGTGCGCACCGGCTACATCCTGTCGCTCCTGATGATCGGGGTGTGCGGCATGCTCCTGATCCTGGACCTGGGCACTCCGAGCCGGTTCCTGAACATGCTGGGGGCGTTCAAGTTCAAGGACCCGATGTCGATCGGGGCCTGGATGCTCGGGGTCTTCGGCCTCTTCGCGTTCGTGTCCTCCGCCCTGTCGCTCGGGGGCGACGAGGCGCGGGCGGGCCTCCGGCGCAAGTGGAGCCTGGTGGGCACGATCTTCGGCTTCTTCCTCGCGAGCTACACCGGCGTGCTGCTGAGCGCCACCGCCCTGCCGTTCTGGAGTGACGCGCGCCTGATGGGCGCGCTCTTCCTCGCCTCGGGGGCCTCGACCGGCATGGCCGCCATCTCCCTGCTGCTGTACCTGAGCGGGGACTCGGCCGGTGAGGGCTTCGAGAAGGTCAAGCGCGCGGACCGCTTCGCGATCGTGTTCGAGATGGTGGTCCTGGTGCTCTTCCTGGTCCTGCTCGGTGGGGCGGCGGCCCCGCTCCTGTCCGGGCACCTGGCCCCGCTGTTCTGGGGCGGCCTGATCGCGCTCGGGCTGGTCATCCCCCTGGCTCTCGACCTGCTGGGAGGGCTGCGGGTCCCCGCGGCGGTCCCCGCGGTCCTGGTCCTGGTGGGCGGGTTCGTCCTGCGCTACGTCATCGTCATGAGTCACGCCTGAGCCCGGCGGTCCACGCGCGTGGTACAAGGGGCCCCGCGAGGGGCCCCTTCCTCTATACTGAGGTCGGCAGCCACCGGGCCATGCGGACCTACTTTCACGTCAAGGGCGGCCGGCTCGAGGAAGTCAAGGGCGAGGTCGTCCGGGAGCAGCCGTTGACGGTCCACGTCAACGGGGAGCGCTTCGTCACTCTACTTTGCTCGCCGTTCCAGCTCGAGGCGCTGGTGGTCGGATACCTCTGGATGGAGAAGGTGATCGAGGACCTCTCCGAGATCAGCCGGCTCGACATCTCGGAGGTGGACGGCCGCGCGGAGGTCACCCTGTCTCGCGCGGTGACCCTGCCGACCGAGCGCATCCTGACCTCGGGCTGCGGGGGCGGCATCACGTTCCGGATCGATCCCCGCCTGTTCCCGCGCCTGCATTCCTCCATCCGGGTCCGGCCGGGGCAGCTCGCGGCGCGGCTCAAGGATCTGTTCGGGCGCGCGGTCCACTACCACGCCTCGCGCGGCATCCACGGGGCCGCGCTGGCCGACGGCGAAGGGCTGCTGGTGGTCGCGGAGGACGTCGGGCGTCACAACGCGGTCGACAAGGTGAAGGGCGAGGCGATGCTCCGGGGCATCCCGACGGTGGACCGCGTGCTGCTCTCCACCGGGCGGATCTCGTCCGAGATGCTGCTCAAGGCCGCCCGCATGGGCGTGCCGGTGGTCGCCTCCCGGACGTCGCCGACCGAGATGGCGGTGGGCCTGGCCGAGCAGCTCGGCATCACCGTCATCGGCTACGTGCGGCCGGACAGCCTGAACCTCTACGCGGGCGACGGGCTGGACGCCGACGGCGGGCCCTGACCCCATGCCGGACTACTCCGCGCTCATGGCCGAATGGCAGGCGCTGCTCGCGCGGCGCCCCGCGCTCGGCGAGCCCCTGCGCTTCTGGACCGCGATCCTCGAGGGGTGGGCCGCGTGGAAGCCCCCGGCCACGCTCGTGCCGCTCGCGTGGTCCGGAGACGATTGCCGGGCGCGCTGGGAGCGGGGGGTGTCCCTCCTGGCCGAGGCGCGGCCGGTCGTTCCCTCCGCTTCCGTCGAGGAGCTGCTGGGCCCGGTCATGGAGCGCCTGGCCGCCGACGGGCCCGAGGCGGTCGAGGCCTTCCGCCGCCTCGCCCAGGCCTGGGACGAGGGCCAGGTCGACGCGACCGCGCTGATGCCGGCGCCGGACCGCGACCCCGCCGCGTGGCTCCTGGATCGCTTCGGGCTCGGCGCCCACCTGGGCGCGTTCCTCCCGGTGGCCGCGCTTCGCCCCGCGCTCGAGATCTACTTCGAGGGCGTGCGCGTCCTGCCCGACGGGGTGTGGACGCGCGGCGCGTGCCCGTGGTGCGGGGGCGCCGCCGGCTACGGCGATCTGATGGAGGACGGCCGGCGGCGCCTCTCCTGCCATCTCTGCGGCGGCGCGTGGATCGCGGCGCGGCTACGCTGCCCGTTCTGCGAGAGCTGGAACTCGCGCGACCTGGCGCGCCTGGTGGGGGAGGATCTCGAGGAGGGCTACTTCATCGAGGCCTGCCGCGCGTGCCGTGGCTACGTGAAGGGAGTGGACCGCCGCCAGCGCTGGAACGCGGGCCCCCCGCTCGTGGAGGACTGGGGCTCGCCGCACCTCGACCTCCACGCCTCGCGCGAGGGCTACTGGCGCGCGACGCCCTCGCTCGCGCACCTGCTGCCTCCCGAGGCTGGAGCCCCGTCGTGAACGCGGTGCTCTTCGACGTGGCGCTGACCGCCTACATCCTGGCCGCGGCGGCCGCGATCGGCTCGCTGGCCGGCCGCCGGGATCAGCTCGCGTGGATCGGGCTGCTGCTGACCCAGGCGGGATGGATCTGCCACACCGGCGCGGTGATCCTGCGGGGCATCGAGCTCAGGCGGCTGCCCTTCTCCACCCTGGCCGAGATGATCTCGCTGCTGATCTGGGCGGTGATCCTGCTCGACTTCTGGGTGGAGCGCCACCGGCGCGTCCGCCCGCTGAGCGCCTTCGTGCTCCCGGTGGTCCTGGCCCTCGGCCTCGGCCTGCCGACCGGGCTCCGCTCGATCGTGCTCGAGCCCCCGGTCACCGGCTGGATCATGGTGCACGTGGCCCTGCTGCTGGTGGGCCTGGCCGCGCTGGTGCTGAACTTCGGGGGCGCCCTCATGTACCTGGTGGTGGAGCGTCAGCTCAAGGCCAAGCGCCCGGGGACCGCCTACCGCCTTCCGCCGCTCGAGACGCTCGACCGGCTGACGGTGGCCACGCTCACCGTCGCGTTTCCGTTCCTCACCGTGGGCCTGGCCCTGGGCGTGCTCTCGGCCCGCCGGGCCTGGGGGAGCGTGATCGCCTTCGACCCGCTCGCGCTCTTCTCGATGCTGATGTGGGTCATCTACGCGGCCACGCTCCTCGGCCGCGTGCTCGGCCGCTGGCGCGGCCGGCGGGCCGCCTACTTCTCCATCGCCGGGTTCTGCGTGATGCTGGCCACGCTGAGCGCCGGGGTCTTCCTGCACGGACGCCATGGCTCCTGAGGAGCAGGTCCCCGAGCCCCCCGGCCTCCTGTTCGTGGCGGGGATGAATCACCGCACCGCGCCGGTGGCGGTGCGCGAGCAGCTCGCCCTCGAGGAGGAGAAGATCCGCGAGATCCTCGCCGACCTCGCGGGCCGCGGCCTCCTGCAGGAGGTCATGATCCTCTCCACGTGCAACCGGGTCGAGGTCTACGGGGTGGCCCCGGTGCCGGGCGAAGCGCGCTCGCAGGCGTTCAGCCGGCTCGGCAGCCATCGCGGCATGGGCTGGCGGGAGCTCGAGCCGCTGCTCTACACCGTGACCGGCGACGAGGCCGCGCTGCACGCGTTCCGCGTCGCGGCGAGCCTCGACTCGATGATCCTGGGCGAGCCGCAGATCCTGGGGCAGGTGAAGGACGCCTTCGCCCTCGCCCAGTCCGCGGGCACCGCGGGCCCGGTGCTCCACGCCCTGATGAGCCAGGCGTTCAGCGCGGCCAAGCGCGTGCGGTCGGAGACCCTGGTCGGGCGGCTCGCGGTATCGATCTCCTACGCGGCGGTGGAGCTGGCGCGGCGGATCTTCGAGGGGCTCGAGGGCAAGTCGGTGCTGCTGGTCGGGGCGGGGGAGATGAGCGAGCTGGCCGCCCGCCACCTGATCGACCAGGGTGCCCTGCCGGTGTACGTGGCCAACCGCACCTGGAGCCGGGCCCAGGAGCTGGCCCGCGGCCTCGGAGGGGTGCCGGTGCCCTTCGACCAGATCGAGGCGACCCTGGCCCTGGTGGACATCGTGATCACCTCCACCGCCGCCCCCGAGCCCATCGTCACCGCGGCGCAGGCGCGGGCGGCTCTCGAGGCGCGCCGGGGGCGACCACTCTTCTTCATCGACATCGCGGTGCCGCGCAACGTGGAGCCGGCGGTCAACGACCTCGAGGGCGCCTTCTGCTACGACATCGATGACCTGCGCGCGGTGGTCGAGTCCAATCTCAAGGAGCGGCAGCGCGAGGCGCAGCGGGCCCACGCGCTCCTCGAGCGGGAGGTCGCCAAGTTCGTGGGCCGCCTGCAGCAGCTCGAGGTCGTCCCCACCATCGTCTCGCTGCGAGAGAAGCTCGAGGCGATCCGGCGCGCCGAGCTGGAGCGCGCGCTGGCCCGCCTGCCCGGCGCCCCCGAGGACACGCGCCGGGTGATGGACGCGCTCAGCCAGGCCATCGTCAACAAGGTCCTCCACGCGCCGATGGTGAAGCTCAAGGATTCCTCGCGGGCCGGGCACGGGCGCCGCTGGACGGAGGTGATCTCCGAGCTTTTCGGGTTGCGCCCGACGGAATGATGAACGTTCGCCTCGGCACGCGGGGCAGCCGCCTCGCGCTCGTGCAGTGCGAGCAGGTGGCGGACGCGCTGCGCGCTCACGGGGCCCGCGTCGAGATCGTGGTGATCCGCACCAGCGGCGACCGGCTGGCCCAGGTCGCCCTCGCCGACTTCGGGGGCAAGGCGCTCTTCGTGAAGGAGATCGAGGAGGCCCTGCTCTCGGGTCAGGTGGACGTGGGAGT
>DATFAJ010000710.1:0-5371 GCA_035254745.1 Candidatus Methylomirabilota bacterium
CGCGCCTCCGTCCGGAGCTCCACTGGGTGGTGGCGAACGCCGACCGCTTCCTGCCCTACGCCGACGCGTCGTTCCAGCTGGTGGCGTCGATCACCGCCCAGCGGAACCCGAAGGAGTTCCGCCGGGTGCTGACCGACGACGGCACCCTGCTCCTGGTGGTGCCGGCGCCCGACGACCTGATCGAGGTCCGCGAGCTGGTCCTGGGCGAGGGAGTCAGCCGGGATCGCGTCGACGGGGCGATCGAGGCCTTCGCCCCTCTCTTCGTTCTCGATCGACACGAGCGAATCCGTCACGTCGTCCATCTCGACCCCGCCTCGGTGCGAGACGTCATGGTGGGCACCTATCGCGCGGGGCGGGCGAGCCGGCAGGCCCGCCTCGCCACCGTCCCGGCCCTGGACGTCACCCTGAGCCGCGACGTGCTGCTGTTCCGCCCGGCGCGCCGCCGGCCGGCGCACGGCGCGCGCCCCAGATCCGGCTGAGCCCGACGTCACGGAGGGAAGAAGTCATGGGTCGAACCGACGACATCCGGGCCTGGGTCATCACGGGAGCGCTGGGCTCCATGGCCCTCGGGATCGTGCTGATCCCGCTCCGGACGATGGTGGCGGCGTCCAACCTCGCCTTCGTCTTCCTGGCCTTCACGATCGTGGTGGCCGAGCTCGGCGGGCGGGGCCCGGCCCTCGTCACCGCGCTGGTGTCGGCGATGAGCCTCAACTTCTTCCTGACCGAGCCCTACCTCACGCTTGCGATCACCAAGACCGACGACGTGGTCGCCTTCTTCGCGCTCGCCGCGTGCGGGCTCATCGCGGCCGCCTTCGGCAGCCGGCGCGAGCGCCTCTCGGAGGTGGCGAATCGCGCTGACCGCGAGCTGCTCATCCTCACCCGGCTCCTCGAGCGCGCGCGGGGCGGACGCACCCCCGTGGCCCTGCTCCAGGACCTCCGGACCGACTTCGGCCTGGGCGGTCTCGTCCTCCGCGACGGCCAGGGTCGTGTGCTGGCCGCGGCGCCGGAGACCGCGGGGACGCTGCCGCTGCCCCGGCTCGCCCTCACGACCGACACGCTCTTCGCCCCCGCCGACGAGACGGTGCGCTTCGGCAGCAAGGGCATGCGTCTGCCCGAAGGCGGCGGGCGCCTCACGCTCCAGACCGCGCGGGGCCCGCTCACGCTGGATCTCTGGGAGGGCAATGACGAAGGTTTTACCGGCGACGAGAGCCGGACGCTGGCGATCGCCGCGTCGATCCTGGGCCTCGGGATGCGGTAAGGGCTGGCCTTTCGTGGTAGCGTGGGCATATTGCTATGCCGCCCACGTCGCCACGCGTCTATCTGACGCTCGGTCTCGCGGTGGCGCCGCTCCTCGCGGCGCTCCTCGCCTGGCCGGGCTCCGCCCTCGCGGTGAGCGAGCCCGAGCGGCTCTGGACCGTCGGCGATCGCGCGTTCCAGGACGGGCTCTTCGCGCAGTCGCGGCGCATGCTCGAGCGCCTGGTCGAGCGGTACCCGTCGGACAGCCGGGTGCCCGACGCGACTCTGCTCCTCGGTAAGGCGCGCCTCTCGCAGGGCCAGCCCGAAGCCGCGCTCCAGGCGTTCCGCCAGGCCCAGACCTTCTCCCCCGTTCCCGGCCGCCCCGACGAGGCGCGCTTCTGGGAGGGGGAGACGCTGTTCCGGATGAAGCGGTATCCGGAGGCGCGGGCCATCTACGACCGCATCCTCACCGACAACCCGAATTCGCCCAGCGCACCCGACGCGGTCTACGGCCTCGCCTGGGTCAACCTCGAGCTCAAGCGCCGCGATCAGGCGGTCACCGAGTTTCGCCGCCTTCTCTCGAGCTATCCGGAGCACGCCAACGTCCCGTCGGCCACCTTCTACCTGGCCCGCACGCTCGTGGAGCTGAAGCGGTCCGACGAGGCGATCGGCCTGCTCCGGGGCTTCGTGAGCAAGTATCCCGACCACCGTCTGCTGCCGGAGGCGCGCTACACGCTGGGCCAGGCCCTCATCGCCGGCGGCCAGATCGACGAAGGGGTCGGCGAGCTGCGCGCCTTCACCAAGGCCTACCCCAACTCCGACCTGGCCCCCACCGCGCGGCGCAGCGTGGTGGACACGCTCGTGCGCCAGGGCAAGAAGAGCGAGCTGGCCGAGGAGTACAAGGCGCTGGTCGCCCAGTCGCCCGCCACCGCGGAGGGTCTCTACGACGCCGGGCTGGTCGCGAGCAAGATCGGCCGCCCGCGCGACGCCGACTCCGCGTGGGCGCGCCTGCGCAAGGACTTTCCCGACCACCCGCTGAGCGGGCGGGTCTCGCTCGAGATGGCCCAGGCCGCCTTCGGCAAGAACAGCTTCAAGGACGCGGCGACCCTGGCACGTGCGGCCTCCCGAAGCCCGGAGGACGCGGTGCGCGGCGAGGCGTTCGTGCTGCTGGGCGAGAGCGAGCTCAAGCAGCGGCGTCACGCCGCCGCGGTCGCGGCCTTCAAGTCCGCGGCCGAGGCGCCGGCGCTCGAGCCGGCCCTCCGCTACCGCGCCCTGGCCGGCACCGGGCTCGCCTACGAGGAGCAGCGCCAGTGGTCGCAGGCGGCCAAGTTCTACGACGAGGTGGCGAGCAAGAGCCCGGACAAGACGCTCGCGTCCTGGGCCAAGGAGCGGCTCGCCGCGGTCCACGCCAACCTCAAGAGCGACCAGGGCGCCAAGCCCGCGCCGAAGACCCCCGCGAAGGGCTCGACCGGCAAGTCGTCGGGCGGGCAGGCCACCAAGTGAGCCGGACACGCGCCCGGGCCCGAGTGCTCCCGCTGATGGCCGCCGCCCTGCTGGCGCTCCTGCCGGCCGGGGCCGCGCGCGCCGAGATCGCGCTGATCCTGCCGCCGCCGGACGCGGCCGCGCTGGTGCCGCTGGCCTCGCCCCCGCTCGACAAGCCGCCGGTGCCGCTTCCCGCGGTGCCGCTGCCGCCGGCGCCGGCGGGCATGCCCGAGCTGCCGCCCGCCCCGATGGTCGGCAACCTGGGCGAGCGCCCGGTGGCCCCGCTGGCGCCGCCGCGCTTCCTCGCGTGCAATCCGGTGGGCAGCCTGTTCGGAGTCGCGTCCGAGCTGATCGAGTGCGGGCGGGCGCGCTACCAGCGCGGCGAGCTCGACGAGGCGCGCGAGGTCTTCGAGCGCGCGGTGCAGTCTGCCACCGATCGCGAGCAGATCCGCGAGGCGCGCTACTGGCTCGGGGAGACCCTCCTGCGCCTCGGCAAGCCGGCCGACGTCGAGCGTCTCATGCTGCAGGTGCAGCAGGACGACCCGCGCGGCGAGCTCGGGATGTACGCGACCCACCAGCTCGGCTGGGTGTCGCTCGAGATGGGCAAGCCCGACCGCGCGCTGATCTACTTCGACTCCCTGCTGAAGAGCGGTGCGCCGCCGGTGCTCATTCCCTACGCGCGCCACGGCCGCGGCCTCGCGCTGTACGGGCTCAAGCGCTATCCGGAGGCGCGCGACACCTGGGCCGGCCTGCTCAACCAGAGCGCGCCCCGGGCGGTGGCGTGGGAGGGAACCTTCTGGCTCGGCGACACCCTCGGCCGCCTCGGCGACTACCCGGGCGCGGTCCAGCGGCTGCAGACCTTCGTCTCCGGCGGCCCCCAGGTGCTCATCGACAGCGGGCTCCTGCGCCTGGGCTGGTGGAGCCGCGCGGCCGGCCAGTCCCTCGACGCGGCCAAGTCGTACCGGGGCATGCTCTCGGCGTATCCGCGATCGCGGGAGGTGCCCTGGGCCCGCGCCGGGCTCGTGCAGGCGCTGCTCGATCTCGACGACTACGCGGCCGCGCGCGACGAGGCCAAGAAGCTCGAGCAGGCGGACCGCAATGGCCCGCTCGTGGTGCCGGTGCGGCTCCTGATGAGCCGCTGGGCCACCGAGAAGGCGCGGCTCGACGAGGCGCGCGAGATCAACGACGACCTGCTCGCGCGCACCCTGGACCCGGCCACGCGCTCCTACGTGCTCACCCTGAGCGCGGAGACGAGCCGGCTCAACCGCCAGATCGACGAGGCGCGAGACCGCTTCGAGCTGGTGCGCACCGCACCCGGCTCGCCGGCCCTCGCCGCCTACGCGGCGCTCCGCCTCGCCCAGATGGACTTCGACACGCGCGAGTTCGCGCGGGCCCGCGACGGGGCCCGCAAGCTGCAGGCCGACGCCGCGGCGCCGGCCGAGATCCGCGCCGCCGCCTCCGTGCTGGGCGGCGAGGCGGCCTACTGGGCGCGCGACTACGCGCAGGCCGTCGCGCTGTACAGCGGCTTCCTGTCGAGCTATCCGGCGCAGCCGGAGGCGCCCATGGTCAACCTCGCGCTCGGCTGGGCCGAGCTGCGCAGCGGCAAGCCCGACGCGGCCCGGCAGCGGTGGACGCGGTTCGCCCAGCAGGCGCAGAGCGATCCGCGCGCGCCCGAGGCCCTCGTGCTCGCCGCGGAGCTCGCGGGGCGCGCCGGGGACTGGGCCGGAGCCCAGAGCCTGCTCGATCAGGTGGTGGACCGCTACCCCAACAGCGAGTACGCGGAGGTCGCGACGCTCAACCGCGCGATCCTCGCGGTGCGCGGCGGGCGCGCCGCCGACTCCTTGCCCGAGCTGGGCCGGCTCGTGAACCGGGGCGTGGTCTCGCCCTACGTGGGCCGGGCCCGGTCCGCGCGCGGGGCCGCGCTGCTGGCCACCGGCAAGCCGGCCGACGCCGAGCGCGACTTCCAGGCCGCCCTCGGCCTGGGCGAGACCGGCATCGCGCAGGTCGGGCTCGGCAGCGCGAGCTTCGCGCGCGGCCAGTGGGACGCGGCCGCGCGGCAGTTCGCGGAGGCGCGCGACGCGGGCAGCGGACCCGTCGACGTCGCCGCCGGCTACGGGCTCGCCGCCGTCCTCTTCAACCAGCGGAAGATCGAGGAGTTCAAGCAGGTGGCGACGCCGCTGGTGGCGGGCCCGGTCGATCCGGTCACCACGCCACGGCTGATCCAGGGCCTCGCCGCGGTGGCCGTCGAGGAGAAGCGCTGGAGCGACGCCCGCACGCTGACCCTCCGTCTCGCCGACCAGTTCCCCCGCTTCGACGGCACGCAGCCCGCGCTCTCGCAGCTCGCGGCGGCCGCGGGGCGCGGCGGGGAGTGGACGCTCTCCCGGGACATGTACGCCAAGCTCAACGAGCGCTTCCCCGGCAGCACCACCAGCGCGGGTAACCGGCTCGACTACGCCGAGGCCCTGCTGCGCACCGGGGGCGCCGCCGAGGCCCGCCGCGCGCTCGAGGCCGGCAACGCGCCCGGCGCGGCCCAGCCGCCGTCCACGCGCGCCGCGATGCTGCTCGCCGAGGCGCAGGAGGCGACCGGCGATCGCGCCGCCGCGCTCGCGACCTACGCGCGCGTGGCCGCCGCGGGCACCGCGAAGGAGAAGGC